>CAZJHF010000019.1:0-20343 GCA_964545505.1 uncultured Desulfobacterales bacterium
ACAAAGCAAGCAAGATCTTATCTAACAAATTATAATAACAATTAATATAAATTATTAAACTGGACGCCGGCCGGCCTTTTCATCCCCGGATGAGGGGGCAATTCCCCCAGCGCGGTGCGCGTTATAGCGCACATGGGTTTGAGGGCCAGCGGTACCCGAACGGCCCCTAAACCACAGGGTGCATCTGCACCTTGGCTATTTTCATGCACGCTGCCATAGTGTTGTCCAATCAAAGGAGCCGGGCTGATCGAAAATCCGTAATCATCTCAGTTCATTCCACCCTTAGAAGTATTTTGTGTGATTAACTTTGATTATTAAGCTGAAAAAAGAATTGTCAAGAAGATCTCCTGTGATAGAATGCACCAAAAAGGATTACTGCTATCGGCGTTTTATAGTGGTTATCAAAAAAACGTTCCGATTGCGGAACACTTTTTTGCTACAACACGTATGCCGCCATCCTTTTTTGCGTTATTCCGAACATTAATATGACAAGCGGTATAAATCACAAGACACCGATACCTAAAATGGACAAAAAGCGCAGCGAGATTGTTATTCCGAAAGACAAAGCCGTATTCTGGCTTGATAAAAACGGGCGCTGGCACAATGCGCACGGGGAATTTGAACATCAAAAAATCATCGATTATTTTCATTCCGCCATCAAAAAAGACACGCAGGGCTACTACCTTTTTCAGCAACAGGGGCAATTGCGGGAAAAGGTTTATTTTCATTTCGAAGACACCGCTCTGTTCGCCGTCGATTTAATCAAAGATCCAGACGTCACCCTGATCCTCAATACGCGTACACACGTCAGATTAAAGCCGAAAAGCCTCTTCATTAAAGATGACAGCCTGTATATGAAGCTGGGTGCAGAAATTATCAAGTTTACCGCACGGGGCCTGCTGAAAATCTCAGACCTGCTGGTGTTTGAAGACGAAAAGTATTTTATCAAGATAAAAAATAGAAAATACAGAATACTTGAAAAATAGCAACATCTTCCTTAGCTAACTGCACAATCAAATCGAAGTCATCCCGCCCGACACCGGGTCTGCCGCTTTGGCCGCCCAAAATGGCTAAACCATACTCCATATTGACAGAGTCAAATATTATTCCTGACGTATTCAGAAGATATGATTGAATTGATATTTTTAAAAAAGGAGGTTGCTGCGATGAAACGAACATTACGTATTTCAAACCACAGGTATCGTTTTTATGGATTTTTGGTTTTGTTGGTGGCCTTTTTCTGGAGCATCATGATGGCACATCCTTTATATAGTGCCGAAGAATCAAAGGCAGGAAAAATCAACGCTAAGGTCAATGAAGCGCTGCAACGCTTTTACGAACAGTCGAAGACGGCAAAGAAGTCGCCAAACGTGCCAAGGGGTTGCTGGTACTTCCCAATGTCGGCAAAGGCGCCTTTATTGTCGGTCTTGAGTATGGTCGCGGCGCTCTGCGCGTCGGCGGCAAAACAGTTGATTATTACAGCATGGCGTCGGGTTCACTCGGTTTTCAGATCGGCGGGGAAGCAAAGGACATCATCATAGCGTTTAATAAAGTCGAAGCACTGAAAAGTTTTCGCGCCGCCAAGGGATGGGAAGCCGGTGTCGATGGCAATGTGGCCCTGTTTACGGTCGGCGGCGGTCAGAATACGCTTTCAGCCATGAACAAAAACCCGGTGCTGGCTTTCGTGTTTGACACCAAAGGACTCATTGCTGACATGTCCATGAAAGGGGCCAAATTCAGCAAACTGGACCTGTCAAAATAATAAAGATAATACCTGAGTTCGCCCGTTGAGCCGGTTGAGCCCGTAAAAAAGAAGTATCGCCTGAATGGTTTGACAGGTAAAAGGGCTAACGGGTAACGGGCTCAACCGATTTAGGGGGATTTTTAGTTGCAGGGTGGCGCCGTAACCAGCAACTGGAAAATGGCGGTGTACTGTTTTTCGACAGCCCACTTGGAAGCAGTTTTACCCTGGTTATCCACGGCTTGAACATCGGCACAATTGGCCAGGAGCGCGCGAACTACTTTTTCATGGCCCCGCCGGGCGGCCAGAATAAGGGCCGTATCGCTCGCTTTATCTTTGGCATTAACATCAGCGCCGGATACAATCAATTGCTCAACAATTTCAGAAAATCCGCCGGCAGCCGCCAAAATCAAGGCGGTTTTGCCGTTACGATCTTTGAGGTTGACATTTGCAGGCATGACCTGCAGGTCCTGCATTAAGCCATGATGGCCGTTTAACGCCGCAAACATGATGGCGCTGGAACCGGTATTATTCTGCGTATCGATTCGCGCGCCATTTTGCACCAACAGCCTGGCGATTTCACGGAAGCCGAATTGGGCTGCCATCATCAACGAAGTCCAGCCGGCATTTTCCTGAGCATTAACATCAGCGCCCCTTTCGATTAATACCTGCACAATTTCTAAGTGGCCCTCATAGGTTGCTTTCATTAATGCCGTCCAGCCGTCCTGATCCTTGGCTTCCACCGGGACACCCTGGTCCAGGAGATTCGATATGGTATCCATTTCGCCCAATTCGGCGGCGCTGATGAGTTGTTCAGCCAGCTTCCCGGCCCAAATCCGCTCATTTGAAATAATAAAAAAACCACAGATGGCTATCAGGATCGATAACAGGGCGCTAAGGCGTGACATAAGCATATCTCTCTGGAGCTTGCCGAGTTATGGAAGGAACCGCTTGTCACCTTAATCGGTCTTAGGCATTGCGATTTTCCTCAGGACAACACTCCTGGATTTCCTTTTCCAATTTCTGTGAGTAATTTTCAAGTTTGGATTTGGCTGTTTCAAGTTCATCTATGATATGGTCGCGTTCAAATTCCCGGGCTTCAACTTTAACCAGCATCATACCAAAAGATTCAGCCAATTCAGCCAGAATACTCGGATATCTGCCCTTTTTGGAGAGCTCAAACAACCGTTCCGCATCCGCTTTGTCATACTTGCCGGATGCAATTTTCTTACAGCAGACATTCAGCATGTCAAACAAATCAAGGTAATAACGCTCAAAGTCCATTTTGATTTTCCTTTCATCCTAAACGGCACCGCGCGGGCGCCAATTTATTCAGGAGTCAAAAAGCAAACTAAACGCTGTTTTATCATTCAATATAGCGTCTTTTCGACTGACGCGCAATAATGAACACCTGAAGGATATCCGGTTTAAGTCGAGCCGTTATTTATGGGCTTGTTTGCAAAAACCTGAGATGGGATTATAATGTAGGATAATCGAGTGGCTTGGTTGGCACTACTGGACAAAAGATCAAAGGGCACAGCAACATGAAAAACGAAAGTGGAGCGCTTTTTAGAGGCATCTTACTGGCTCATCTGATTTTATTTTTGCATCTGGTGTTTATTGCTGGCCTGGGGATCGTCATTATTTTATTTCGCGGCCTATCCCAGTATATGCTCTGGATTTTTCTGGGGGTAACATTAGCGCTCATCGCCTCGGCCTACTTCTGTTACCGGTTCATTAAAAGCAGAGGTCACCAGACGCTTAAAGACCTTGAAAAGACGGCTCTCTTTAAAGACAGAAGCGTTGAGGTTCGTTTTTTAGGCGGAATCGCCTCATTGAAGCTGGGTCAACCCGGAACCTCTGTAGCAATCGAAAATAAGACCGCTGATACCCTCACCCCGCGACATCAGCTGGAAGATCCGGATGCTGCCCGGATTCGGGAACTCGACCGGCTTGCCCATATGCTTGAGAAAGATCTCATTACCCGCGACGAGTTTGTCATCGCCAAAAAAAAACTGCTCAAGCCATGATATGTCACTGAATTGTTTTGCCATGCTGACGGCGGCATTTAGCCGTTTAAATGGAACTCAAAGGACTTACTCGCCAGGAGGCTGGAATGCCGGAAGGCCAGAAAGCTATCAATCTTCCAATTGATTTGGCCTCACAGCTTTCCAGCGTGCCGGTTTTCCAGCTTTTGACAAATTAAGGCGTCAGAACTGCCGTGAGATTGGGCCTTAAACGAATCGAATGGCTTCAGTTATCTTGACTATGGGTCTGAAAGCAGATACCCTAAAAGGGTTCGAAGTGATTTGTTTCAGCAATTTTAATAAGGATAACACGATGCGCAAGCCAATTTATCTGATCGTTGTTGCGACCCTCTTTCTGGTCAGCAGCAGTGCAACCGCTGCTGAGCTGAAGGATGGTTTCTTTGGGATCGGGTGGAAAGCCAATCTGAGCGAACTAAACGGGTTTAAAAAGGTTGGCGAAAATTCAAATGTCACCTATTTTGCCAATCCTGAGCGTGTTTTCACCATTGATGACATCAAAATACCGGAAGTACTCTACGGATCATTTACAAATCAATTTTTTGCCGTTTACATTAACATTCGAACGATTGAGGTTTTCAGCCATCTCAGAAGGGGTTTCAACAGCAAATTCGGCGTGCCCAGAATCTCGATGGGCAGCTCTGAGCAACAAACCACCTATCAATGGAAGTCAGAGAAAACCAAGATTAAGCTGAAAACCTATGAAAACCGAAATAATATGAAATTGGCCTTATATTACACGCCTCTGTCCAGGCAGGTGAACGAGGCCCAGCAAGAAGACTTTGCTGATAACTTAAGAAATCCCGTCTTTCCCCTCGATAAACGCCGAATGCAAAAAGCCATTGATTTCATGGATGAAGAGCGTTCGTTTATCGGTCCCCGTTAAGGCCATTGCTTTAGGGGCCTTTTCCCTCCCGGGACGCCAGTTGAACCCTCTCGGCGATTTCATTTAAAATCAATTCCGTCCGCGCCCGCCGGATTTCCATCAATTCCTGCGGCAGCCAATCCGGTGGCGGCGGCAGCAAGGCCTGGTAAATAATGGGCATCATAAATCCCAGCACAACCCCCATCAAAACCGCGGTGGCGATGATACCGGTGGTGTACCTTAAATAGTTGCCCTTTTCAAAAAACAGTGTGGGTCTTAAAACCATCAACAGATAGGTATTGCCGGTGGCCAGCAGAAAGAGAAACAGGACCTTGCGGGCCGATCGTTTCTCCATCCGTTTATTATGCTTGTATTTGAGCTCTTCGAGCTGGTTGCTAAATTCCACACAATCCTGCGCACGGTGCCACCGGAATGCCCTTTCGGTCCATTCCTCGCAAAACCCCTCCGGTTGCTCGATTTTCGGGACAAAGATGGTATCAATGGTGATGCCCATCAAATAAAAGAAAAAGCCGCCGATCAGCAGATAAAACAACAAAAACAGCTGACGATGTTTTTCAATGATATTCATCGTATCGCCATCCGAAAAGCGCCGGCTGCAAGCGACACCATCAGGGATTACCCGAATCTGTCATTTTATTTAGCCGTTTTTCAATCTGGGACACCCGACCAGTCAATTTTCTGTCCAGACCAAATTTTTTCAGGCGCTTGATTTGATTGCTTAAATCAACAATTAGAGCACCCTGCTGCGCCTGGGCCTCAATCAACACATTGGCGGTGTCGCGCCAAGAGCGAACTCTGTAAAAGATGACACCGTCGATTGATTTTCGGGGATATTTCGCTGCCAGCTGCCTGCCGATACCGGCGGCAGCTTCGGCCGGCAAGGCCCAGATATGCTTGCGATCATCCGGATCCATGATTCCCAGCAGGTAAACATCCGATGGGCCAGCTGACTGGGATTGAGCCGGGCCTGATGCCAATAGCGGTGAAAACACGACGGACAGCAAAATGAACAGCCCCCATGACACGAATCTGTTTTTTGATTTTATTTTCATAACCCGATCCTCTCTTGTGCGTGTACCGCGGATATAATGTTTACAATATAATCGTCGTTGGGCCATTCGTCACCTCAAAAATGTCAAACTGCGTTTTGCAGGGCTAACGCAGACGGTCGCGGCGACCCCCGTACCTGCCGCCAGACCGAGTTGACACACCGGCCCCATTTTCATATGGTTAGAAAATTCAAACCAGCAGGAGACACAGCCATTCATGGAAAAACACAGCGGCGTTCTGATTATTGGCGGCGGGGTCATAGGCTTGGCCAGTGCTTACTATCTGGCAAAAGCCGGCCAAAAGGTCCGCCTGCTCGAGCAGGACACCGCCGGAGCCGGTGCCTCCCACGGCAACTGCGGTTTAATTGTGACCAGCCACCTGATCCCCCTGTGCGCCCCGGGGACCATCCGGCATGAAATACAGCGCTGGTTGCAGGGGCGCTCACCCCTGTACATCAAGCTGGCACCTGATAAACAGCGTTTTTGGTGGCTGCTGAACTTTGCCCGCAAGTGTAATCACAACCATCTAACCCATGCCATCAAAGCCAGGGAACAAATATTAACCCATTCCAGAGCGCTGTATGCAGACCTGTTCCATGACGAGAAGATAGAATGCGATTGGGCGCAAAAAGGCATTCTGATGATATTTAAATCCCGGTCCGCAATGCAAACGTATGGCAAAACCAACGCCTTTTTGAAGCCTTATGGTCATGACGCGGTTGCCTTGATAGGGGATGAACTCTATCGACTGGAACCGGCTTTGCGCAAGGGCATGTATGGTGCCTGGTACCATAAAACGGACGCTCACCTGCGGCCGGACAAGCTGATGCAGGCCTGGCAGCGCGTCCTGACGGCGCAGGGCGTTGCCGTCGAGGAGAACTGCCGGTTGGAATCCTTGATCGCCGGTGAGGGGCATATTCAAGAGGCTCAGACGGACAGTGGCACCTACACGGCAGACACATACGTGCTGGCGACCGGTGCCTGGACGCCGCAGCTGACCCGGCAATTAAAGCTGGACCTGCCGGTTCAACCCGGCAAAGGGTACAGCCTGACAATGACCCGGCCGGCGACCTGTCCACAATTGCCCTGCTATTTTCATGAAAGAAGCGTTGTGGCAACACCCTGGGAAAACGGGTTTCGCTTGGGCGGCACCATGGAGTTTTCAGGATTTAATTCTGACATCTTGGCCCGGCGGATTCAAAATCTGACAACCGCCGCCGCAGAATACTTAAAAACGCCTCCGGCTGATCCGGTAATGGAAGAGTGGGTCGGTATGCGCCCCATGGTGTATGACGACCTGCCGATTATCGATCGCGCTCCGGATCATCACAATCTGGTGGTGGCCACCGGCCACGGGATGTCGGGCATTTCCATGGCGACCAGCACCGGCAAACTGGTGGCTGAAATGGTTACCGGGCGCAGGCCGCATATCGACCCGGCCGCCTTCGGCATTCGACGATTTAACAGCTAAATATTTCAGGTACCGGTGATCCGTCTCCCGTCAATCGGACCCTGGTTGAACCATCATCTGAACTTGAGACAGGCAGCCATGCAATACGGTGCAATGAATTTTCCGATCAAGCCGGTTAGCGACGAGCTGACAGAAATTGGCGCTCTGGGATTTGATTACTTCGAATTAACGATGGACCCGCCCCGGGCGCATTACACGACGCTGCGGCAACAGATGCAAACAATCGTCAATGACCTTGATTCCCGCGGCATGTCCATCATTTGCCATTTGCCAACCTTTGTATCCACAGCCGACCTGACCGACAGCATCCGGCAGGCATCCCTGCAGGAGATGTTTCACTCGCTGGAAGTAGCCGCGCAGCTGGGGGCCCGGAAGGTCGTTCTGCATCCCGGGCACATCGGGGGGCTGGGGATCTACGTCAGAGAGACCGCCCTGGACCATGCGAATAACAGTCTGGCGGCCATCATCGAACACGCTCAAAAACAGGGGCTTTGTGTGTGCCTTGAGAACATGTTCCCCCGCTGCCGGGCCTTTGTTGAGCCGGACGATTTTGTAGACATCCTGCAGCGTTTCCGGGATCTCAAGCTGACACTGGATACCGGTCATGCCAACATCGGCACCAGAGGCGGCCGCCGCATCCTGCAATTTATCGAAAAATTCGGCCACCGCATCGGTCATCTGCACATCAGTGATAATCTGGGAGAACGCGACGATCATATCCCGCTGGGCAGCGGCGTCATCGATTTTGAAAAAATTGTCCGGGCCATCAAACGCAGCGGATACGACGACACAGCCACCCTGGAAATATTTTCAGAAGACCGCCAGGCGCTGGTGCAGAGCCGGCAGCGGTTTGATGAACTTTTCAAAAAGAGCTAAGCTGAATTTTTATAATCACAGTAAAAATGTTTCCGTGTGTAGGTGTCAGGCAATTCGGGTTTCGGGTGTCAGGGAACATGTGAGAGAAAGCGTAATTCATTTCATATCG
This sequence comes from uncultured Desulfobacterales bacterium, assembly GCA_964545505.1. Lineage (GTDB taxonomy): Bacteria > Desulfobacterota > Desulfobacteria > Desulfobacterales > JAHEIW01 > JAHEIW01. The sequence continues at coordinate 8,178 of CAZJHF010000019.1, forward strand.
AATTCATCCATTTTGTATTGCTGACACCTGAACACTGGCACCTGACACCTTATTTGGGGACCGCTGGCGTTCGTGACCTGACATCTACAATAGAAATGAGGATGAACGATCATGGCACTAATGATCATCGCACCCGGCACCAAAGTCACCTCCTGGGTCAAACACCTTGACCGGCTGGAACCGGGAATCGACATTCGCGTCTGGCCCGATACGGGCGATAGGGATGAGATTGATTTTGCCCTAAGCTGGCAGCATCCACCCGGCGAGTTCAAAAAGTATCGGTATCTGAAATGCATTGCCTCTTTGGGGGCCGGGGTTGACCATCTTCTGGCCGATCCGGATCTGCCCGCCGGTGTGCCCCTCACGCGTGTGGTGGAACATTCCATGGCCCAATCGATGAGCGAATATGTAATTTTAGCAGTTCTCAATTACTGCCGCCAGTTTGATGACTACCGGACCGACCAGTCTCAAAAAAAATGGCAGCCCCGCATTCCGCTGCTGGCCGCCGACATGCGTATCGGTATTATGGGCCTGGGCCAGCTGGGCAAAGATGCCGCCGGCAAACTGAGCGCCCTGGGTTTCACGGTTAGCGGTTGGCGTAAAACACCCAAAACCAGCGACGGGGTCGACTGCTTCGCCGGCGCAAAGGCTCTGGATGAGTTCTTATCCCGGACCCGCATCCTGATCTGCATGCTGCCACTGACGCCGCAAACAAAAGGCATCTTAAACCACAAAATATTTGATAAGCTGCCTGCCGGCGCCTATGTCATCAATGTGGCCCGAGGTGAACACCTGATTGAAAATGATCTGCTGGCCGCCTTAGATTCCGGCCGGCTGTCCGGCGCCTGTCTGGACGTCTTTGAAACCGAACCCCTGCCGCACGACCACCCTTTTTGGGCGCATCCCAAAATACGGCTGACGCCTCATATCTCCAGCATCACTTTTTCCAGAGCCGTCGCCCCGCAAATCATTGAAAATTACCGGCGCAGCCAGACCGGCCAGCCGCTGCTGAATGTGGTTGACCCCCAGCGAGGATATTAAAGATCCCACCGTTTCTTTACCGCGTTAGACCCGTACCATTCCCGTAAATGAGAGATAGCCGGGTTTAGGTCGCCAGAAACTCAACCCGCATCATCAAATTTGCAAATTCAGCGGGGGTGATTTGCTCCCAGGGTTGTGAGGGTCTGAATTGAATTGATGATTTGGCATCCGGCGCAAAGAATTTGCCGGATTGAAGCTCGGGTTTTTTTAGCCGGTATTGAAAGTCATCTCCCAGATCCAGGATGAGGTCCAGATCGTCGCTGTCTTCGAGCAGCTCCACCAGCAAAATATTTTGAATGCGCCCGCTGCCTTTCAGATGGCGTTGGCCTCCGGCGGTGGCAAAAATTTCAATCACCGCGTTGTCAATGGCAACCGCCCGCTCATCGGGTGCGATGATAAAAGCCCGATCGACGATATACTCACCTTCGGCAAAGGGGATCCAGTTTTCCATATCGTTTTCCTATTTTGAGATTGCTTTCGATATTTTATATAAGAACAGATTGATAGAGTTGCAAGCAAATCCATTAGGAATGATCGTGCGGCAGCCATCAGGCCAAGTGAATTTTTCAAGTTCGCCAAACCATCACTCGATCCTCGAATAGGCTCGAGACGCTTGCTATCCTTTGCCTGCATCTGATATTCATTTGCCAATTCTGGCTTTATTAACGTTGAACGCAGCCTGCTTTGCGAATAACAGCAGATCGGACCAGCATGGCATTATCACAAAAAAACACCTCCACTTCGCGTATCTTTTATGGCTGGTATGTGCTGGCCGCCGGCTTTTTGCTGCTCTTTTTCCAGTCCGGTGCCCGTTTTTCTTTTGGTATCATGTTTAAGCCCATGATCGCCGAACTGGGCTGGAATCGGACCTCGATTTCATTGGCTTTTTTTCTGCATATGGTTTTTTTCGCTCTGACCCTGAGTCTTGCCGGTAAACTGTATGACCGCTATGGGCCCCGCTGGATCATTCTGGTGTCAACGGTGCTCATCACCGCAGGCTACACGAGCACATCCCGCATCACCGCCCTGTGGCAATTTCACATTTTCTACGGTGTTGTCACCGCGGTGGGCGTGGGCGGCGCCTCGGTCCCCTTGATTGCAGCCTTGATGAGCAAATGGTTTGCGCGCCGCCGGGGACTGGCCATCAGCCTGGCTTTATCCGGCAGCTGTCTGGGTCAATTTGTCTTGGTCCCCAGCATCAATTGGATTGTCTTAACCTATGGCTGGCGCTTATCATATCTGCTCCTGGGCATGGTGATGCTGGCTGTAAATCTTTTGCTGGTCCTGGGCGTGATCAAAGGCAACCCCGAAGATATGGGGTTCAAGCCCTACGGTCATCAACTGACGGAGGCGGCTGCCGCACCCCAGAAATCAGACGCTACCCCTGTGCGGCCGGATGACCTGAACCTGCTGCAGGCTTTTAAAACCGTTTCATTCTGGCTTTTTTTGACGGTTATGTTTATCTGCGGCAGCGGTGACTTTATGGTGGCTGCGCATCTGGTCCCATTGGTAACCGACCATGGTGTCTCTCCCACAACGGCCGCCAACATGATGGCCTGGTTCGGCCTCCTGAGCATGGGGGGCATCCTGATTGCCGGTCCGGCTTCGGATCTGATCGGCAACAAAATCCCCATCGCCCTCACGTTTGTACTGCGACTGATCCTGTATCTGATGATTATACAATACCCCTACCGCGTCACCTTTTATATTTTCGCAGCCGGTTTCGGATTTACCCTAATGATTACCGCACCGCTGACCACAACCCTTTCGGGACGGCTTTACGGATTTACACATGTCGGTTTGATCTCCGGCTTTATTACCACCATCCACCATCTGGGGGGCGGCTTATGGGCCTTTGTGGGCGGCGTGCTTTTTGACAGGACCGGCAGTTATCAGATCACGTTTATGTTTTCGGCCGCACTTGCAGTCATCGCCATTATCGGCAGTCTCGCCATAAATGAGAAAAGACAGGTTTTATGATGCGGTTATGGCCTTAGCGCTGCGGTTCTAAACCCCTGTTTAGGGCCCGCAGCCGGCATAAAAATGCAATTGACATCTCATATTTGAATTCTATGTTACCATTCACCATAATTAAAATCGCCTCTTAATTTGAACGGATATCAACACGATGCAGGCGGAACTCGAAGGAAATATCAATGACCTCAGAATTAAATGAAGCGCAACTGCTAACCATTGTAAAAAATACGGTTGAACAGCACGGCTGCCGGCTGGTTGAAATTGATCTGGAAAATAAGATTCTCCATCTGGAAGGCTCTGAAACCGCCAAGGTCAAATGTGCCCAGGCGCTTGCCAAGGTGCTGGATTGATATAACCCGGGCAATCGCCCGATCAGACGAAAAGGCACAGTTGCTGTGAACAAATCGCCGCGGCGGCAAAAACCCGACCGGCAGCACCCGCCAGGACGAAAGGAAGGTTTTTTCCGGGTTTTCAGATATTTGACCCGGTTATTGCTCTGGCCTTTTTTTCGCCTCGAGACCCGCGGCGTGCAACATTTGCCCGAGGATAGCGCATTTATCCTGTTAGTCAAACACCAGCGCTGGGAGGATATCCCGCTGCTGGGCCTGGCCACGCCCCGGCCGCTTTATTACATCGCCAAAACTGAACTCTTCAAAAATGCCCTGAGCAATTGGTTCATCTCAGCTCTGGGCGGCATACCCCTTAACCGGCAAAGACCCCTTGAAAGCCGGCGGTTTTTACAGGCCGCCATTGCCTTTCTTCAAAAGGGCGAAGGCATCGTGATTTTCCCGGAAGGTACCTATTACCGTGATAAAATGGGGCCCGGCCAGGTCGGGATGGTCAAATTCGTGCTGTCGCGCCTGGAGCTACCCTTAATACCGGTCGGTATCGCTTATATAGCCGGCGGCCGGCGAACCGGCGTTCGCATAAATTTCGGCAAAGCACACCTTGCGGGCCCGTCTTTGGCTGCCGACTCAGTGGTGGACCGCATGATGACTGAAATTGCAGCGCTTTCAGGGTTGAGCACTGATTGAGAGCAGTGGCGTCCTTAAATCCGACGATATTCAATCCAACCGGCTTTAAATATTTGGGATTTGAGCAATATTCAGGATGAATTTAAATTATAATTTTAGGTGTCATTTAATTCATTTAAGAATGAGTCAAATGACTTCATTTCAATTTAGTAAATAAATCAAAAAAAGGTTGCTTCGCTTTCCTAAGTCCGGTAATGAAGGATCAGCGGACAAAGGCCAGTTTTACCCCCTTTTCGTATTTTCCCTCCAAGTTATTAGGCTAGCCAAGAGACGGAAGCTAAAATTTAATGGCTGAAACGCAGCCAGGTGGTGAAAAAATGGACGCGATACTGAAACCGTTGCGCGAAGCAATCCCGGCAATTAAGTACATTCACGATAATTGGGGAACGCGATCCGGCATTGATCGCCGACAGAAAAATAGACTTTATCTGGGCCCGGAAAGAAGAGTACGCACCGAACGCCGCAGTGGATTTGATCGCCGCAGGCTCTCTTTTGTCCAGAGAAGAGCGGTGATGGACTTGAGAGAGGCCTACAGAGACTTATCCTGATAAGGATTAAAAACTTTGAATGCGAATAAGCAGGGTATAGTATACCCTGTTTTTTTTTGACTTATCTTTACTCCATTTTACTTTATTTGACTCTATTTGACATATTTTTACTCTAGTCAAATCAGAATCCACCTGCCAGACACACCTCTTGCTTTAGGTTGCATCTAATATTAATCAAACCCGCGCCAATCTGAACGTATTATTTTGGTGCTTGAATACAACCGCATTCACACGTATAATAGCAGCCGAATTCAGGCGTCTGTTAACAATGGTCGCCAATGCGGGATTGCACCATGGCCGAAATAAAACCCTTCAGAGCTTGGCGGTATCGCCCGTCATTGTTGGAAAACATCGGGCAGCTTACCTCTCCGCTGTTTGACGTTGCTTCTGAAAAGCAGCGGGAGGCGCTGTACGGCAATTCGTTTAACAGCATCCATCTGTCCATCCCCCGGGGGGAACAACCGGCCAAAAAAGCAGCTGCTGCTTTAGCGAAATGGAAACGTAATAAAGTTATCGTACGGGATGAAGTGCCCGGCATCTATGTCTATTATCAATATTTTTCCCTGCCGTCTGATCCTGAACCCTATATCCGCAGAGGGTTTATCTGCAAGATCAGAGTCCATGAATGGCAGGACAACATTATTTTACGGCACGAAAATGTCATGGATGATGCCGTCGATGGGCAACTCGAGTTGCTGGCCGAAACCCGGCTAAACGCCAGCCCGACCCACGGTCTTTATAGCGATGAATCATTTGAATTGGAATCCTATATGGATGCCTGCATCCAGGACCCGATTTGTAAAACCGAGGATTACCAGGGGGTCATCGATGCTATGGGGGTAATCCAGGATGAAGCCATTATTGCGCATTTCGTCGAACGCGTAACAGACGAACGCATCATTCTGGCTGACGGCCACCACCGCTACGCCGGTTCTCTGGCCTATATGAAACAGCAGATGCGCGCAAATCCCGAACATACGGGCAAAGAGGGCTACAATTATCACCTGATGTGGTTAACCAACACAGAAGCCGGGGATCTGCGCATACTGCCCACCCATCGTCTGATCAAAGGGTTGAATAATTTCGATGAAACCGCCACTATGAAAAAATTTGAAAAAAACTTTAAGATTAAGCCGGTGGCGGACCCCAACGACATTCACGAGGTCATTGTGGGCAAACCCTGGACATTCGGCCTTCTCTTCGCTGAAAATGCATATGCGGTGCGACTAAAACCGGAAGCCCTTCCGGAATTAAAATGGAATTTTCCAGATCAGATAAAGCAGCTGGATCTGACAGTGGCGCATTATTTTATTATCCAGGAGATCCTGGGCATTCCGGGGAAAAAACAAAACGCATCCCACAAAATTGAGTATGAGCGAAACTTTACAAAGTGCATGACTGCGGTTATCAAACAAGAAGCGCAGATGGCGATTGTGACCAATGACGTCGGCATCGAGGATGTGAAACGCGTCTGCGGCTGTGGCTGCACCATGCCCCCCAAATCCACATTTTTTTACCCGAAGGCTATTTGCGGATTCCTCTATTGTAGTATATAAAATTGTTTTCAAAGCCCCATCTAATGCCTGATGGCTGCGTTATCCAGGATAAATGGATTACACATCTATTTTTAGATACATTAAGGTGTGCATCAAGCCGGTTCAGTTTTTCCAAAAGAGTCACCTAATGGCAGGCTTGATCTGTAGGCTTGAATACAATTTTGGGAATTATTAATTCTGAGAAATGCACAATATGAGTGGATGAGTTGCCCCGTATCAATTCAGTGACCCGATATTGGGGATGATCGGCAACCAGGCCTTTTGATAAGCAGCGGTGCCGGTAAAATCCCAAATAGCGGGACACCGGCACCTTAATATTCAAATCGCCATTCGGAAAATGATAGGGCCACTTTAATGTCAGTTGGGTTGAGTAAGGACTGCCTCGATACGCTCCAGAGCCCAGTCGATTTCTTCTTTGGTGATCACCAGCGGCGGGGCAAAACGAATCGTATTTTCATGGGTCTCTTTGCATAGCAGGCCCCGGGTCATCAATTGCTCACAATATTGGCGGGCGCCACCGGCCTCATCTGTCATTTCAACAGCCAGCATAAGCCCCCTGCCTCGAACGGTTTTGATGTGAGGCGCCTGGATGCCGGCAAGATTCGATAAAAAATAATCCCCCATCCGGGCGGCATTTTCAATCATACCCTCCTCAACCAAAACCTTGAGCGCTGTTCGGGCAATAGCGCAGGCCAACGGGTTGCCGCCAAAAGTGCTGCCGTGCTCGCCGGGACGCAAAACATCCATAACTTCCTTGTTGGATAAAACCGCTGAAATGGGATAAAAACCGCCGGAAAGCGCTTTGCCGATCAACGTCAGGTCGGCTTCGATCCCCTCATGCGCTTCAGCCAGCAGCTTGCCGGTGCGCCCGAGGCCGGTCTGGATTTCATCCAGGATCATAACGACGTTGTTTTGCGAACAGATCGATCTGGCTTTGCGAAGGTAGCCATCAGGCGGGATGATCACACCGGCTTCACCCTGGATGGGCTCTGCCAGAAAAGCGACCGTATTCGGGGTAATAGCCGCTTCGAGGGCATCACTATCACCGTAAGGAATAATCTTAAATCCAGGGGTAAAGGGACCGAAATTTTCGCGAGATGATTTGTCCGTGCTGAAACCAACGATGGTGATGGTGCGACCGTGAAAATTATTTTCGCACACGATGATTTCAGCCTTATTTTCAGCGATCCCTTTGACCTGATAGCCCCACTTGCGAACAGCCTTGATAACCGTCTCAACCGCCTCGGCACCGCTGTTCATCGGCAAAACCTTGTGGGAATTGGTCAATGCACAGAGCTCTTTATACAGCAGGCCCAGTTGATCGTTGCGAAACGCCCGGGAAGTCAGGGTCAATATCTGTGATTGTTCGATTAGGGTACCCATGATTTTCGGGTGGCAATGCCCTTGATTAACCGCTGAATAGGCCGACAAGCAATCCATATATTTGTTGCCCGCAACATCCCAAACCCAGATGCCTTCGCCGCGCTGTAAAACCACATCCAGCGGCTTGTAGTTATGGGCACCGAATTCATTTTCCAGGTTGATGTAGTCTTGCACTTCCATGGCGTGTCCTCCCGGGTAAGGCTGTGAAAAAACAAGCAGTTGCCCCTAATTGGGTTCTATTATTTCACACTCAAAGGGGTGGGTCAATACAATGACTGTTCTGATGATCGCTTTTCAAAAATAGGGTGCCGGTATCGCCGATCATCGATCGTCTTAGACATCTGGCAATATTTTGAACCACTGCCGTCAGACGGTGCGGAAGTTGAGGTTTTTTGTCAGCGGTGCAGTCCAATGGTTGAAAATTTATGAGCAGTGTTTTATAATAACAGGATCATTTCATAGAACAGGGACGGTTTGGATTAAGATGCCCTGTATTTCTCAGAGTTTGCTTTTTATACTATTCAATCGAGAGAAGAGGCGCTTCGGGGTCTTTTTTTTTTACCCAAATTTAAAGGAGACAATTAAATGAATTTTTCCCACAACCGGCCGGTATTTATAATAGTGATCGCCATGTCGCTTATGCTGGCATCGACTCTGGCTATGGCAGAAGAGAAAAAAGAACCCGCCGGTAAAGCGGCTGTTGTCAACGGTGTTGCCATCAACAAAGATGATTTTAATCGTGAAATGGATTTTTACATCAAGCGGGCCAACCAGCAGGGGCAGCAGGTGCCTCAAGCCCAAATGGGGATGATGAAAAACCAGGTGTTGGACAGCCTGATTGACCGCGAATTACTCTTTCAGGAAACCAAGAAAAAAGGCATCAAAGTTGACGCCAAGGAGGTTGATGCTGAGATTCAAAAAATCAAGCAACGCTACGCCAAAGAAGGGGAATTCGAGCAACTGTTGAGCAACATGGGACTTACCGAACCGGATGTTAGGAATCAGATTGAACGCGGCTTGGCCATCCAGCAACTGATGGACAAAGAAGTGCGAACAAAAGTTAAGATTGGCGACGAAGAAGTAAAATCGTATTACGATGCCAACCCGCAGCTCTTCCAGCAACCCGAGCAAGTCAAGGCCAGCCATATTCTGGTTAAAGTGGATGCTGATGCGCCTCAGGAGAAAAAGGCTGAGGCCCGTAAAAAAATCGAATCCGTTCAGAAAAAGGCCGAAAAGGGCGAAGATTTTGAGTCGCTGGCAAAAACCTATTCAGAAGGGCCCAGCGGTCCAAACGGCGGCGACCTGGGCTATTTCAGGCGCGGTCAGATGGTCCCACCCTTTGAAGAGGCGGCCTTCAATCTGAAGCCCAACCAGACCAGTGACATTGTCGAGACCCAATTCGGTTATCACCTGATCAAGGTCGTTGATAAGAAGCCCGCTCAAAAAACGGCTTATGCCGACGTCAAAGAGCAGCTTTCCGAGCACCTCAAAAAGCAGAAAACGGATTCAGAAGCCAGCACTTACATCCAGAGCCTTAGAAGCGGCGCCAAAATCGAAAAATTCTTATAAGCATCCTGGTGAACAAAAAGGAGGGGCACTGTGACGATAAAAATTTCTTGGTTCAGTCATGCCTGCTTTCTGATCGAAACCGATCAAAGCCGTTTGTTAATCGACCCTTTTCTGAGTGACAACCCGCTGGCTTCCGGCACGGCCGATGAGATTCAAACCGACTATATCCTTGTGTCGCATGGCCATGGTGATCATCTGGGAGACACTATTAACATCGCCAAACGCACCAACGCTACCGTCATATCCAATTATGAAATCCAGAACTGGCTGATCGGCCAGGGGATTGAAAATACGCATCCGCAGCACATCGGTGGTGGCTTCGATTACCCCTGGGGCAGGGTTAAACTGACCATCGCCCAGCATGGTTCGGCTCTGCCGGATGGCTCCTACGGTGGAAATCCCTGCGGATTTTTGTTGTATATTGACGGCAAAAAAATCTATCACGCCTGTGACACCGGCCTCTTCTATGACATGAAGCTGATCGGAGAAGAAGGCATCGATCTGGCCATTTTGCCGATCGGCGATAACTTTACAATGGGCCCTGATGATGCGCTACGCGCGGTCAAACTGATCGAACCGCGACAGGTGGTTCCGATTCATTATGATACATTTGATGTCATTAAACAGGATCCTCACGCCTGGGCCGAACGGGTTAAGAAAGAAACCGCTGCCAGCGTAACCGTGATGAGCCCCGGTGAATCGCTCGAACTCTAATTCAGGCTAAATTAAAACATTAAACGGGCATATCCGGTCATTCGTTTGCCGGAAACCGCCCGTTTTTATTTATAAGGTGAAGTGGTTTTTAAACCTTTAGATCTTGGTCGAGGACAAGGCTTAATTCGATTCAAAAACGGAGCGTACACGTTAGTACGCGAGTATTTTGAATCGAATACACACCTTAGTGTTCATAAAAATAGATGTGTAATCCATTTATCCTGGGTAACACTGCCTTCGGCCAAGAGATGAGGGTTTAAAAACCACTTCCATTTTGTCGAACGTATTCATACATAACAATCGACGCCGCAACGGCCACATTCAAGCTCTGCACCTTGCCCACCTGATGAATTTTCAGTGAATTGATTCCAGGATAGCGATCCTTGTCAAATTGATGCCCGAATTCTTCGTTGCCAAAAATGAAAGCGCTTTTGGGGGGAAGGTTTGTGACGGCAAGGTCTTGGCCGCCTGAGGCCTCCATCGCAAACAGGGTATATTGACGGTCCATCAAATCAGCATAACAGTCGGCAAAGTCCGCGTGGAATTTTGCCGGCACCCATTTAAAGGATCCTTTGGCTGGCGCCGGATCAAAAAAATCAGTCGCGATTAAATGGACTTCAGCCGCACCAAAAGCATCTGCGCTCCGAAAAATTTTGCCAATATTAAAAAACGGTTTTAAATGATCGAGCACAACAATAAATGGGTGCCTGCCCGGGGAGGCCAGTAAATTCAGACGTTTCTGTTTTCTGAAACGCCGGATGGCAGACTGGCGCTCTTTTTGAAAACGCCTGCGGATTTTCCTCAATCCCATTTGAATACTCTTGGGTGCTGAATTTTAAAAAAGGTGCAGATATGCCGTATGTGCATAGAAAGCATCCAAACGCCAAATGCAGCGCCACGATTTAGCAGCGGCCGGTTGTTAATCGAATACAAACGCTTATGTTATCGGTTGCACAGGGTTGAAATTTCAACTCTTATATTATTATATATTTGAAGCCGTGTGGTAGGGCAAGGGCAAAAACAGGCGCCAACCATTAAACAACCCGGATGGGGTTGCTGCCCGGTTGAAAAAGGGGGGCTTATGGATAGTCGATCAGAAGCAAAGATTCAAAAAGAAATCCGCAGGCGTGCCTTTCAACACGCGGATGTATTGCGTCAGGAAAGACAGCTTAACGTAAAAACGCAGCACACAATTGTTGCTTTACAGGATGTGACGGGGTTGCAGCGGCCTGAATTGGATTCGATTGCCGATGACGTCAAGCTTTCGCTCCAAGGCCCGTGCGACAATTTCTTTTCCATCAAACGTCAAATTCTGATCACAGCCGGCATATTCGGTTCAGTCATTATTTTGTCTGGATTGATGGTCCTCATTTGACCGACAAAATCGCTTCTTTATTTTTTAGGGCAGGCACCCATCGCATTCTGGATAGGAGGTCTAAATGGCTGAAATCGTCAAGGTAAATGCAAACAAATTAAAGTCGTTTGGCGAACAAAAATTCTCACCCCATGTCGTCTATCAGAGCACCGATATTAAGGTTGTACTGGCGTATTTTAAGAAGGGCCAGTTTATTCCCGTGCACTCGCCTAATGTTGATCTGATTCTGTATATTCTCAATGGGCAAGCCGAGGTCGTGGCCGGAGACGAGCGCCCGACGGTCGCTGAAGGCGATTTAATCATCATCCCCAAAGGCCTTAAAAGAGGAATTAAGGCATTGAGCGAGTTGGCTATTTTGCATGTGGTTCAACCGCCGCCGGCTGCGGAAGATCACAATGAGGTTCACGCAAAACTGGCAGAGGGAAAATTTGATTAGATGGGGTTTTTAAACGGGCAATCGGATCGGGTCCCAGGAAAAATTTACAATATCAATTTTATTTTTATACGCTGGAAACTGACACTAGGTTTTTAACCAACGGTTACGACCAGATCGCACTTTTTCTGACGGGCCAGGGGCACTTACCCCTGAAGACAAATAGCAGGTGGATACCGTTTTGCGGGCTCATTTCCCTCGAACTGAGGAAGGCAAAGTTAGATCCCTCAGCCGGAGGGTTTGCAGGCTGGCGCATCAAAGCCGCCCGAGCCGGAGGCAATACCCTGGGATCTGATGCAACCTGCCGACATCAGCTTTTCAACATCCCCGCAGTGGCATTCGGGACATTCCGGTTCAGGATCCCTGGAAGACAACATCAGGGCTTCAAAACAATGACAACAGGCCTTGCATTGATACTCGTAAATCGGCATTTAGGGCTCCTTTAAGCAAAATTTTTTTATATAATAGGCTTAACTGCTCAAATGTCAAGCTTCGTTACCAAAGGTGCTGGCGGGGATACTAAAACCACGAAAACA
>CAZJHF010000020.1:0-1337 GCA_964545505.1 uncultured Desulfobacterales bacterium
TCACAAAAACGGCAACCCCGCAGCACAGCTGCGAAGAATTCTTTTGATTAAATAAAAATTTATATCTTATATAATATATTTCTTTAATTCTTTACTAATATTATTATATTTTTATTTATATATTACAAAACATTGTAAAACCGCCGGTACCATTCAACAAAGCGTCCAATGCCAACTTCGATGGGCGTTGCCGGCTTAAATCCGACATCCTGCATCAGATCATCCACATCGGCATACGTCGCCACGACATCCCCCGGCTGTAGATCCATAAACTGCTTGGTGGCCTGCTTGCCCAGGGCGGTTTCAATCACTTCGATGAATTTGATAAGCTCCACCGGGTTATTGTTGCCGATATTATAGATTTTATAGGGCGCATATGATGTGCCCGGATCCGGTGCGTCTGCGCTCCAGTCCGGATTGGCCGCCGGAAGCCGACCCATTACCCGAATCACCCCTTCGATAATGTCGTCGATATAGGTAAAATCACGTTGCATCTTGCCGTGATTGAACACCTGAATCGGCCTATTTTCCAGTATGGCCCGCGTAAACAGAAAGAGGGCCATATCCGGTCGGCCCCAGGGACCATAAACCGTAAAAAACCGCAGGCCGGTACAGGGTAGTTGATACAGATGGCTGTATGTGTGCGCCATCAACTCATTGGCTTTTTTAGTGGCCGCATACAACGAGAGCGGATGATCGACATTATGATGCACCGAAAATGGCATGGCGGTGTTGGCACCGTAAACCGAGCTGGAAGATGCGAAAACCAGATGCTGCACCGCATGGTGCCGACAACATTCAAGCAGATTGACAAATCCCACCAGGTTTGAATCCACGTAGGCATGCGGGTTTTCAAGCGAATAGCGCACCCCGGCCTGGGCGGCCAAATTGACGACAACATCAAACCCGCTGCGGGCAAAAAGGTCAAGCAGCTGTTTATGCTCGGCCAGATCCATTTGCACATATGTAAAATTCGGCTTTTTTTGAAGTCGTTCAAGCCGGGCTTCTTTAAGCGTAACATCATAATACGGATTCAGATTGTCGAGGCCCACAACCCTGCATCCATCTTCCAACAGTCGTTCGGCCAAATGGTATCCGATAAAACCGGCCGCACCGGTGACGAGTACGTTCTGGTATTTTAGCTCCATATCTAATTCCATTCTCTAAATTTAGACTTCATCAATCAGGAAAAATTAGGACTAAGGTGTCAGTGTTCAGGTGTCAGGTGTCAGGAAAAATAACATCAGGGACGATAACAGATTTGAAAACGACAATTACAGAATTTAGCTGACATTTCTTGGTCATAAATCTTCTTTTGCTGACACCTGACACCTGAA
>CAZJHF010000020.1:1437-19922 GCA_964545505.1 uncultured Desulfobacterales bacterium
GCCTTGGCCCGCTCGATGTCGGCCAAAGATTCGCTGATGTCTCCCGGCCTCTTGGGCTCATACGCCGGTGTGATATTTCGGCCGGAGATGGCACAAATTGCCTGCCACAAATCGTTGATCCGAACCGCGCGCCCCGAGCCAATATTGATGACCTGTCCGCAGGCGCTTTGGGCAGTGGCAGCCAGCAGATTGGCTTTGACCACATCCTGAACATAAATAAAGTCCCTGCTCTGTTGTCCATCGCCATAGATAAACGCGGCTTCATTCAATAGCGCTTTGGTCATAAAAATGGAAATCACACCTGAATAAGGTGAAGCGGGGTTCTGCCGCGGACCGTAAACATTAAAATAGCGCAATACCACCGTCTCGATGCCGTACAGATCATAAAATACGCTGGCGTTATATTCAGCCGTCAATTTTTGAACCGCATACGGACTCATCGGTTTCGGTGACATGTCTTCGCGTTTCGGCAGCCGTGGGTCGTCTCCATAAATTGCGCAGGAGCTTGAAAATACAACCCGTTTGACCTTTTGCCGGCGTGCGGTCTCAAAAACCAGCAGGGATCCCATATCATTAACAGCTGCCGTCTCCACCGGATTTTCAACTGTCTGGGGAACCGATACAACCGCCGCCAGATGAAAGATGACGTCACATTTTTCAGCAGCCGCCAGCAAGGCTTTGGAATCCTGAATATCTTCCTGATAAAAGTCATATTTCCCAGCCAGATGTTTCAAGTTGGCTAGGTTGCCTGATGTCAGATTGTCCAATACCGTTACCTGACAGCCGATCGCAGTCAGCGCTTCCACCAAATGAGAACCAATAAAACCGGCACCGCCGGTTACCAGCGCTTTTTTAAACGTCGTTTTCATAAACACTTTCCGGATTCGGTCTAAAGCATTTAGGTATTATCCATAACGCCCGCGTGGGATCTTTGGAGACAATCATGAGAGGCCCCGTTGACCCCATTCAAATTTCGAGCGGCCATGTTTATTCTACACCGGAATACCAAGTCCGACAACAACCAAATTTAGTTTGGATGACTTTGTATCAACCTCGGGCTTTGACACCGGGCGGCTCGGAGGATTAACCCACCAGACTCAGCCAGATCGTATAGGTGACCGCCGACAACAGGGTATTGACCGAAATGGCAACCACTGCAAATTCGCTGTCGCCATGCATCTCTTTTGCCATGACATAGGTGACCGTGGCGGTCGGTGAGGCCAGCAATATGATCGCAGGCAAAATCAATTCGGAATCAACATTAAACAGGCGAAACAACATCAGGCCAGCAGCGGGCAGCATCAACAGTTTCAGCACACCGGTCGTCAGCACAGATTTCAATCGTGACGGCACCATATCAAAAGAAAGTGATGCGCCAATAATTAACAATGCCATCGGCAGTGCCAGATCGCTTAAAATATCAAGACAGCGCCCCAGCACTTCCGGCACCGGAAAAGCCGTCAGGGAAACAAAAATCCCGGCCAGGGCGGACAGGATGATCGGATTGCCAAGAATTTTCAATACCACCACACCCTTTTTCTGGGAAACGGGCACCTGGGGAGAATGGATTTGGAGGGCGATAACGGCCAACAGATTTTGCAGGATCATCATAAATCCGGCCAAAATACTGGCGCGCACTAAACCGTTGCTGCCCAGATAATAAAATGATACTGCCAGCCCGATATAGCCCAAATTACCGTGAAAGGAATTTTGAATAAATGTCCCCCGATGGCGCTGCGGCATATGGCGCACTACGGTCAGCCACCAGGCAACGGCGAAAACCATGCAAATCGACAGCATCGTTAGCAGTACGACCCATCCGTCAAATTGAACAGCCAAGGACGCTTTGGAGATGGATCGAAAGACCATGGCCGGTATGGCAAGGTAATAGACGAGTCGGTTGGCCGGTTCGATAAATGCCACCTGCATAAATCCAAAATTCCGTAACATCCATCCGAGAAGAATGATAACAAATATGGGAACGATGGTGGTGAGCGTGTGAATCATCGCGGCTCTGACAAAAGCTGTGAAAGCTTGACTTTCAATAGGATTGGTTCTAGAATTTACTTGCAGCGCGCAGGCCATGTCCTGATAGACGGTAAATATACCTATTAACAGCACGTTAAGCAAGTCCGCAGCCTAAAACAAAAACAGGCTTCATTACGCATGCCCCGGGAATCTAAAATTCAGCTCAAATTATTCGCCAACCTGCAGGCATTTACGCCGCCCGCCGCCGACCATTATGCCATCGAAACCGGCATGACTGTGGGCGATTTGCTTGCGCAGCTGGAGTTACCGGAAGATAAAATCAAACTCATCTTCATCGATGGTGTCAAATCGGAACTGAAAACCATTTTGCGCGGTGGCGAAAGGGTGG
Organism: uncultured Desulfobacterales bacterium; assembly: GCA_964545505.1. Lineage (GTDB taxonomy): Bacteria > Desulfobacterota > Desulfobacteria > Desulfobacterales > JAHEIW01 > JAHEIW01. The sequence continues at coordinate 3,815 of CAZJHF010000020.1, forward strand.
GCATTTTCCCGCCCGTTGGAGGAGGATGAGCATTGAACGCAGATACCATTAAGAGAATCATCCAGCGCGCCCAGCCCAAAGAATTTCCTGACAAGACCGCTTACAACAGTATTTCCATCAGTCATACCGATCAGTTATCAAAAGCGATGGGCGTCAGCAGCCGTCAAATCGAAATTATGGCTCTTGAACACGGGGTCGTGCCCGAACGCTATGCACGCAATATGAAAACATTCGGCCCGCAGGACCAGATTGCCCTCTTGAAGGCACGGGTCAGTATCGTCGGACTTGGCGGACTCGGTGGAGCCGTGGTGGAGATTCTGGCGCGCATCGGCATCGGTACGCTAAATGTCATCGATGGCGATACGTTCGAAGAAAGCAATTTGAACCGTCAATTTCTAAGCATACCCGCTCGAATGTCCAAATCCAAGGCCGAAGCAGCTGCGCAGCGGATCAAAACACTCAATTCAGCGGTGGAAATAAACGCTCACCCCCGGTTTTTAGACGCCGAAAACGGCGTGGCGCTATTGCGGCATTCGGATGTCTGTGTTGACTGTCTGGATAATTTAAAAACGCGCTTCACTTTAGAGCGGCTATGCAAGCAAATCAACTCACCTCTGGTGTCCGCTGCGGTGGCCGGCGCGTCCGGACAGGTGACCACCATTTTCCCGGAAGATCAAGGTTTAAAACTCATTTATGGTGCAGAAGAAAAAGTGCCGCCCAAAGGGGCCGAAACGGTACTCGGTACAGTACCGTATGCCGTTACCTTTCTGGCAGCACTTGAATGTGCAGAGGTTATTAAAATAATTCAGGGCAAGCCCGGGATGCTGCGCAACAAACTGCTGGTTGCGGATCTGGATGATGCTGTTATCGATATCGTTGCATTATGCTAACCCCATTTATGATAAAAGGAGAACTCATTTATGAAGCCATTCGGCTGCCGTAATCAAACAATTGTGTTTATCCTTTTTGTGGCTCTGGCGACCTGTTATTGCACGTCAAAAAATTATTTGGTCGTTCATTATCAACTCCCGTCCGAAACGCTGACCGCCGAAGATACCCGAGTGTCCTTGATTTTCAAGGATCAAAGAGCAGAGCAGGCTGTGGTGACCCAAAGTGCCAGAATGGCACTCAAGAATTTCGAAGACAATTTTGCGCTTGTGGTTGCCGGCGATAACAAAAATGAACGTCTGATGGGTGCATTTAACCTGTGTTCGATGATGAAGACCATTTTTAAGCAACGGTTTGAAAATGCCGGCATCCGGGTGGCGCCGGACACAGAAACCCAGCCAATTGCCATAGAAGTCAGTTTAAAAGAATTTAAAATCGATCTGGTCAAACGTAAATGGGTGGTTCAGATAACCTACCAGGCCAATCTTCTCAGGCAAAATCGCTTTGAGGGCGGCCAAACGATCAGCGGTAATGCAGAACGATTACATGTTGTCGGAGGCAAAGATGCAGAAAAAGTTATCGGCGAGCTGATTACGGATGCCGTCAACCGGTTGAATTTAGATGAGCTATTTCAATCCACCCACAGCCAAGCATTGCGTTGAAGCAATTATTTGAAGATCCTGCTGCATAAATGCAATGCTCAATGTCCCTGCCGGCCTTGGGGTTGATGGGTGCCTTCACACCAAACTCAGCAACTTGTCGAGTTTCTGCCGGCGGTATCCGGTGGTTAAAATCGCGTTCTGCAAATCTTTCTCGGTCAGTTTCATGCGATCCAGAACTTCACTGTAAAATCGATACGCAAGTCCATCCGCGCCGGTGCCGTATCCGATCATCATGCAAATTATATCCGCCAGATACACCAGAGCCGTTTCCGGATTGCCTCTGGCGTTCTGATCGGTCATATGGTGGTGGCGCATCATATAGATGAGCTGATCACCAAAACGCCACTTCCGGCCGACCCGGGCTCCCAGTTCTTCATGATTGATGCCGATGACCTCTTTTTCAGCCTCGCTAAAACTGTAGCCTTTTGAATGTACGAGGATATTAATTTTTTCGTAGGAAAATGCCACAAACCGACCCATAATGATTTTGCCGATATCCTTGAGAAGTGCCGCTGTAAAAATAAGATGCTTTTGGGTGGCAAATCCATGGTTTTCAGCCAAAATTTTGGCCGTGTGCGCTGATATGACAGCGTGATGCCAGAGCTCTCCCTCGCCGAGACCATACCCTTCGGGTTCATCTCTGAAGTTTTCGGCAGTCGCGTTGAGTAAAACAAGCTCAATAACCTCATCCAGCCCCAGTAAAACGATTGCATCCCGCACTGAATTAATCTGTCTTGATAATCCGAAATAGGCGGCATTGCAAATTTTCAAAATGCTGGCCGTAATCGAAGGATCGTGAACAATCAGATCGGCTATTTCCACCGTGGAACTGTTTTCATCTTCTGCCAGGGCCATGATCTGGGCTGCCAGAGGCGGAATCGGCTTGAGGGTATCAATGCCGCTGATGATATCATCAACAGGGGTCATACCGTCACCTCTTTTTGGCCTAAGGTCTGAATGATGGTATCACCATTGCTCATATCCAGGCGCAGTGTTCTCAAAAAGATACCGCCGATGTCCGCATACTGAATGGCCAGATGTTCTGATTTCAAAAAGGATATGACCGCCTGATGGTTTTTGCGACCGATATTAAATTCGGCCGTTTGATCGATTATCTGCGCCCCGCCGGCAAGTACCACTTTAAAATTTTTCTTGTGCGCGCCGAGATCGTGCAGCGCATTGAAAAGCGCTGCCAGGCCGGTATCGGCAAACATATACGGTTGGATTTGTGCTTTCGACGGTGACAGCTTTGATGAGTCGGGCAGCACGCAATTTAACAATCCGCCGCAGTGGGTCACCGGATCATAAATGCAAACCGCGATACCTGACCCGATTGTAAAAGCGACCAGCGTTTCAGCCGGGTTTCGGCTAATCTTTAGCTGGCCAAAATTAACCGCGGTCATAACAGCAACCGGTTTAGGGGAAATATGGGCATTCAACATAGCGCTATTCCTAACTATCTTTTGAAATCATGATGTAATTCCGACCGCTTACAAGCAATATCGGCCGATGCCATCGGAACTTAAATCGTTGATACCTGTTTTTTTGCAAGATTCAGGTAAAAACCTGCACCGGTAATCATATCAGCCAGATGCGGACCGTGAATAAAGGATTTAGGCAGGTAAATGGTCTGAATATGCACAGCATAGCGACTGATGGCTTAGAGGTCATTCGGCAGGTTGAAGAATTTGGCGTTTTGGTTTATGGTTACCCATATGATGTCAACCATCAAAATTACGCATCCCATAAACCAGTAGGAAGAGAACATGAAGATTGCAAAACGAATTCAGAAATTGGGAACCGAAACCGCCTTTGCGGTATCGGCCGAGGCGGCTGCATTTGCAGCCAAAGGCAACAAGGTCTATCCCTTTCATTTGGGCGATATGAACATCCAAACACCCGCCAATGTGATAGAAGCCGCCATCAAAGCCATGAAGGACGGTAAGACCGGCTATTGCCCCAATGCCGGCATATCGCCGTTGCGCGAAATCCTGGCGGCTGACGTGAGCGCTTCACGCGGGGTTCCGTATGCAATGGAAAATGTCGCCATCCAGCCCGGCGGCAAGCCCACGATCGGCAAGTTTATCCTGGCACTGATGAATCCGGGCGACGAAGTGCTTTACCCCAATCCCGGATATCCGATTTATGAATCCCAGATCGAGTTCAACGGCGGCATTGCGGTTCCCTATAGCTACCTCGAAGGCCAGGAAAACTTTGTAATTGACATTGACCTGCTGGCCCAAAAAATTACACCCAAAACCAAACTGCTGATTCTCAATGACCTGCAAAACCCCACGGGTGCCGAATGTTCGATGGCGGAATTGGAGCAATTGGCCGCCCTGGTGCGCAGGCATAATCTTTTCGTGTTGTGCGACGAAGCCTATTTTGACATTCGCTATGCCGGCAAAAGCACCTCTTTTGCATCACTGCCGGGTATGGCCGAGCGCAGCATCATTCTGTATACCTTCTCCAAAAAATTTGCCATGACCGGATGGCGTTTAGGCGCCTCCATCGGGCCCCGGGAAATTATCGATGTGATTACCAAATTAAATATCAATGACGAATCTTGCCCGAACCATTTTATTCAGTACGGTGCGATCGAGGGGCTCAGCGGTGATCAGTCCGAAGTGCAGCAGATTCTCGACACCCTGAAAGACAGGCGGGATACGGCGGTGGACATGTTAAATTCGATTGAAGGCGTTCACTGCTTTCGGCCAAATGCCACATTTTACCTGTTTCCCAACGTAACCGCCGCCATGCAGCAAAAAGGCTTCAGTGATTATGAAGAATTCAGAAGAGCTGTTTTGAACGCAACGGGAGTATCATTTTGCTCGCGCTTGCATTTCGGTCGCCCGCTAGAAGATGAAACAAACGCCTATATCCGTCTGGCTTACTCGGGAATCGATACATCTGAAATCAAAGAGGGTCTGACAAAATTCAAGGCATTCCTTGAAGATTAGACCGGATACGGCTTGTCCGTATCCTGATTGTGCTGCTTCAGGTTCTTTTCCCACATAAACGCATAGCGGCAATGTCGGCAGACAATGTAGCGCCCCATCATCGCATCTTTGTTCACGTCCTGGCTCTTTCCGCATTTTGGGCAAATCAGTTTCATAGCAGCTCCACGTGAATATATCGATAAACAAGTATCATGCCATTCTGATTTGCATTTGTTTCGACTTATAAGTATCTGAAATTAAATTGGTTTTAATTAGGATGGCAAAAGGATGGCTCAAGCCAATGATCGAACCGGGGGATATTGCTGAATTTGATGGGGTATATGCCGCAACACCATTATGAGAGCTGATATTTATCCAGGCGGTAACGCAGGGTGTCACGCGTTAAGCCCAACAGGCGCGCGGCCTTGCTTTTATTGTTGCCGGACTGCTCCAAGGCCGACAAAATCAGCTGCCGCTCCACTTCTTCCAATACGATGCCGCCGGGCGGGACCACCCATTGCTGCGCTGATTGTTTACCCTGTTGGGCTTGTTTCCCGGAAATAACCAGTTCAGCCGCATCCAGCCGTTCATGATCTGCAAAAATCATGGCCCTTTCCAGGCAATTGCTCAACTCCCTGACATTTCCCGGCCAGGCATAGCCGAGTATGAGCTGACGCGCTTCCTCGGTAAACCCCTTGACGTTTTTTTTGAACTCCACATTAAACAGTTTTAACAGGTATTCGGAAATGATCATGATATCGGTGCCCAATTCTCGCAGCGGCGGCATGGTGATAGAGACGACATTGAGGCGATAATAAAGATCTTCCCGAAAGCGTTTGGCGTCGACCTCATTCTGCAGATGGCGATTGGTGGCCGCAATGATGCGCAGGTCGGTTTCAATGGGTTTAGTGCTACCCAGTCGACGGAATTGCTTGGTTTCAAGTGCATTCAGCAATTTGGCCTGCATATTCGCGGACATTTCACCGATTTCATCCAAGAACAACGTTCCGCCCCGGGCTTCTTCTAATAGGCCGCGCTTGGATGTCACTGCATGGGTGAAGGCCCCTTTTTCATAACCAAACAGCTCGGATTCAATAAGATGCTCCGGCAGCGCGGCACAATTAATTTCGACAATAGGCGCATCGGCCGACATCGAGCTATAATGCAAAACACGGGCCGCCAGATTTTTGCCGGAACCGGTTTCTCCCATCAGCAATACGGTGGCCGATGGAAATTTGCTGAGCTTTTGAATGGTTTCGCGGATACGTTCAATGGCTTCGGATTTGCCGAGAATGCTTTCGCTCAAAAACTGTTTGCGAAATTCAGGATCCCGTTTGTAGAGAAAAAGCTCATATCGCTGTTGATTCGATTCCTGCTCAGCAACTGCCTGATCGGTAACGTTTTCGAGCACCAGAAGACCATGATTCTTTTTCTGGGCGGGCAGTACAAGCAGATTAAAAAAAGCGGCGCGCTCATCGTCAATGGCGCGATTGACAAAATCCAAACGAAAATCGTTTTCTTTCTGCCTGACAATTTGTTTTATATATTCTTCACTGCCGATCAATTCGGGAAAAAAATCCAGCAACTGACCTTTGTGCACTCGTTGCCCAATCGACACAAATAATTCCTGGGCCCGTTTATCGGCTTCAACGATTTGCAACTGTTCGTCAAAAAGAACGGTTCCCAGATTCTTATAGATCAACAATTGCGTTAAGGCATCACTCACTGCGGCACCCTATTTTCTGCGACAGTTTTAAAAACGCCTGCTCTACTCCTTCACCGGTCATAGCGCTGGTGAACATCAATTCGGACTTAAAATCAGCTGCTTTGGCTTTCAAGGCCGCCAGCGTTTGTTTATCTTCCTTGAAAATATCCAGTTTATTACCGAGAACAATCACGGCCGCGTCCGGGCTGGCTGACGCAAACCGATCGTATAATGGGCTCAGGTGCTCGATGGTTTCCTGCCGGGTTAAATCAGCAACGATCAGGGCGCCTGCCGCGCCGCGGAAGTAGTTCGCCACCACACTGTCAAATTTTTCCAGCCCGGCAATGTCCCAGATGAGAAACGTGTGCTGGATCATCTGACCGTCGTTCGAATCTGTAATCGGTGGCAGTGCTTTTTGACTGATTTTAACACCGATGGTGGTTAAATACTTTTCATCAAAACGATCGTAAACATAGCGTTGGATGAGGCTGGTTTTTCCGACTGCAAATGAGCCGATCAGGCAAATTTTTTTCTTTACAGAAGCCATATAACCACCGGAAATGTGATCGTAAATTTGTTGTTCGTTGATCTGTGCTTTTGCGATAACCCGCAAGCAAACACGCTGCACCCGCCTGTCAGGCGATCGACATGATGATGTCCTTTTTCAATAGCAAATAATGATTAACTTCTCAACAGGTTAAATTTCCTTGAAAAATTGTTATCTTTGTCTTAAAACTGAATCAGAAAGCAAAAGCATACAACGGGACAACACAATGGTCAATTCATTGGAAGCGATTCTTAAAATATGAAACCGCCCGATCAGAGGGAAATGCCGGTTTTTTGAGATCACTTCTGATCCTAAATGAAAGGAGCATACCGGTGACAAAGGCCAGGAAAAAAGCCAACCCATCATCTCCGAAGAATAAATCTTTAATTCAATCCTCGCCGGGCAGCCGGCCTCAGGAAACCGGTCAGGAAGCAACCGGCGCCCAGAGCGTTGCTAAAATCAGAGAGATTATATTTGGCAATCAAATGCAGGATTACGACAAACGCTTTGCGCATTTGGAAGATGGCGTACAGAAAAATCTGGCGGAATTGCGCGATGCCACCCGTCAGCGTTTGGATTCAATTGAAGCATTTATTAAAAAGGAAATCGAAGCGCTCAGCGATCGGCTTAAAAATGAACAATCCGTGCGCGATGCAGCAACAAAGAAAATATCCAAAGAGTTTAAGGAATCAACGCGATTGTTGTCTAAAAATATCGAGCAACTGGAAGAAAAACAGAGTAAGGATACGCGTGCATTACGGGAGCAGGTACTTGATGCCTCCAAGGAATTGGCCAATAATATCGCCGATAAACAAACCGAAGCAGCCCAGGCACTCAAAAGGGCATACAATGAGCTCAATGAAGGTAAAGTGGCCCGCACAACCTTGTCTGAACTGCTTATGGAGCTGGCGGTGCGCACATCCCATGAATTGGCCGAAAAATTCGACCTCACAACGGATGATCTAAAAGATGAGTGATCCGACCGACGAACAGAGCGAAAAATCGGAGTCGCCCGACTCTCAACAGCCGCAGGATGCCTTAAATGAATTGCGCGAACTGCTGATAGGGCCTATTCAGGCGCAACTGGATGAATTGCAAAAACGCCTGGACAGCCCCGATTTGCATGCCCGAGACGTCAGCCGCGTTTTGCCGGAAGCCATTTCCTTGCGTTCCCAGCGCGATCAGAAGATCGAAATGGCGCTTGAGCCTATCACCGAAAAGACGATTAAATCTTCTATTAAAAGAGACCGCAAAGCACTGGTGGATGCGCTCTTTCCGATTATGGGCCCAGCGATTCGCAGGGCGATTTCCTCGGCCATCCAGGGGATGCTCCAGAGTTTCAATCAGATTCTTGAGCACAGTTTTTCCGTCAATGGCTTGAAATGGCGCCTCGAGGCGCTCAGGACCCAGAAATCATTTGCCGAGGTCGTGCTGCTGCATACGCTCATTTATCAGGTCGAGCAGGTGTTTCTTATCCATCGCGAATCCGGGCTGGTGATGCAACAGGTCGTCACCAAGACGGTAAGTGCCGACGACCCGGACCTGGTCTCCAGCATGCTGACCGCCATCAAGGATTTTGTGCAGGATTCATTTGGCGGCACAGCCGAAGAGACGCTTGAAACGCTGCGCGTGGGCGAGCGCAGCGTTTGGATCGAACAAGGGCCGCATGCATTTTTAGCCGCTGTCATCCGTGGAAACCCGCCGCTGGACCTGCAGAACATTTTGAAAGATGCCCTGGAGGAAATTCATTTCAGACACCGTGATGCCATGGTTGCCTTCGAAGGGGACGCAGCAGCATTTGAAGAGACACGCTACATCCTCGAGGACTGTCTGGCGGCTCAATTTAAAAAATCAAAGCAAAAACCCGCCTATCTGATGTGGGGGGCTGCTGCCCTGATTGTATTGTTGCTCGGCGGATGGTCTTTAAGCAGCTATTTGGGTCATCGTCGCTGGTCGCAATATGTCAGCGGGCTGCGCAATCAACCGGGTGTGGTAATCACAAACGTCGATAAAAAGGACGGCAAACATCATATCTTTGGGCTGAAAGATCCGCTGGCACCGGATCCCACAACCGCACTACAGACCTTCGGACTGAAGCAAGACCAGGTTAAATTCCATTGGGAGCCCTATTACTCCCTGTTACCGGAATATGCCCATCAACGCTTGCAAACAGCCCTCACCCCCCCCGGAACCGTTCGCCTGGAATTCAAGGATGGTGCCCTGCATGCCAGGGGAGCAGCACTGCATCAATGGATCGAAGCCAGCCGCAGCCGGGTTTCTAGCCTGCCCTGGATAAATGAATATGATGATTCGCAATTGCTGGACATCGATGGCCAACTGCAGCCGCCGCAAACGGTGACCCTTGAATTAAAGGGCAACACCCTACGGGCCCGTGGCGCTGCCAGCCAACAATGGCTGCTGGAGGCACAGCAAAAGGTCAAGGCCATAAACGCCATATCAAGATTTCAATACGATCAGCTCATCAATACAGACATCGCGCGTTTGAAAGAGATCAAACGCCATATCGACCAGCAGGTTTTGTTTTTTCTGGCCGGAAGCGAAAACCCTGTACCGGGCCAGCAAGGTGTAATTGATACATTGATCAAGCAATTACAGGAATTGGACGCCTTGGCGCAAACGATCAACAAAGGCTACCAGGTTAAAATCACCGGTCATTCGGATAGCAGCGGGACCGCAGAATTCAATATGCAGGTCAGTCAGCGGCGCGCTGAAACCGTTCTGGCCCTTTTACTGTCATCCGGGCTAAAGCATGACAATTTAGATGCCAGCGGTGTCGGCGATACACAGCCATTACGCCGTGAAACAGATCTGCAGGATCGCTCTTTTAATCGTGCCGTCACCTTTAAAGTGAATTTACGCTGACGGGCAGGCACGGTATCTTCCCGGCAGCATTTTACCCCCTCCTCTGCAGCAACGCTTTATGACCTGAATCCTGCCTAAACTTGTCTGCATGTCGGGTATGGGACGAATTAAAGACCGGCAAAGCACATTAAACAAAAACAGGGCGCCGACCCGTATAAAGCATTTTATCTTCAGATCCGGACAGCATACCATTCGGATGATGTCAAAGATCTTACTGCTTGGGTTTATACAGGCCGGCGCGCCGGCACAAAGCGATCATAAAAAATGAATGGCGCGTTAATCTTTATGCTCATAAACATGAACATCCCGTTGTGGAAAGGGGATGCTGATCCCTTCGGCATCAAAGCGTTTTTTGATGGTTTCGGTGGCATCAAAGATAACACCCCAGTAATCATCTGCTTTTACCCAGGGCCGCACCGTGAAATTCACACTGCTGTCGGCCAGTTCTGCAACCGCCACCTTGGTGGCCGGTTCTTTTAAGATGCGCTCATCCTGGGATAACACCTCTAAAATGATAGCGCGCGCTTTGTCGATATCATCTTCGTAACCGATGCCGATAACCATATCGGCCCGGCGCGTGCCTTTGCGGGTATAATTGGTAATCGTATCAGCGGTTAATTGAGCATTGGGGATAATAATGGTCTTGTTATCGGGTGTGAGCAACTGGGTGTTAAAAATTTGAATTTCTTCCACCACACCGGTAACACCGGCGCCTGTAATGAGATCACCGACTTCAAACGGCCGAAAGATAATCATCAGCACCCCGGCGGCAAAATTTGACAACGAACCCTGCAACGCCAGGCCAACGGCCAGGCCGGCAGCACCAATCACCGCGATAAAAGAAGTCGTCTGAATCCCCAGCATACCCAAAGCGGCCACAATCACAAATGTCAACAGGGCAATATAAATCAGATTGGTTACAAATTTGGTCAGGGTGGGATCGACCTCGCGCTTTTCCATTATTCTGAGGGCCAGTCTCCTCAGATATTTGACAACCCAGCGCCCGATAATGAAAACGGCCAGGGCCGCTAAAATCTTAACGCCGAAAACCGTCAGCAACTCATAGCCTTTGGCAATCAACTGTTCAACATCCATTGCATACCTCCTTTTATTAAGAGAACCTGTTTAATAATCCAGATCGAAATATAAACCGTTTTGGTATCGGAAAACATTTCCTTTTTCAACACTAATATGAACGGCCGACAAATTAACCACCGCATCGCATAGCGTCGAATCTGACGCCTGCTCCGCTAAAGGCCGGCCTTGGCAGTCGCAGCCGGGTGCGCCGCATATCTGAGATTATGCCGCGCGGTATTCTTCAAAAGATACAAAAAGGCCGCACCCTGTGCCCTTTTCGCTTTGGCGGCATTTTCTTTTTTAGCTTCCATCCGACTGCGATGGGAAATGTTCACAATGGGCGAATCCGGTGCAGCGGTATTTTTCAGGATCGCCTTTTGGGCGATGGCGACCATCTGGCCTTTATCCCATCGAATATGCGCCGGCACAATGTGGATCGCCCGGGCAATTTTACGATGCTTAAATTTTTCGAGCAGCGGCAAATATGATTTGGGCATCAATAAAATAACAGCAGCCTGGTTGGATTTTGTGACCGATAACGATGATTTTTGATCAACCTGTTGCCTGCTGTTGGATTGGGTGTAAGCTGTCAGGGCTTCACTATGTTGTCCAAGCTTGAATCCCACTCCAAAAATGAGCGCCACGATTAAGCCAAATCCGATTATAGTTGTATAATTTTTCTGCATGATTGCCAGTTCCTTTTCTTTTCAGGCTCGTGCGATTGACAGACAAATGACGGGTTCCGGGTAAGTGCCACTTTAAATAGCAAATCATTTGCCAGATATCGCGCCAAAACCTTTAAAAATATTAACCATTTGTAATAATTAAACAAATTAACTTTCTAGAGGTTAACTAACGCAGGTAAATAGCAGGGCCGCCCGGGGATATGCCCAAATATTGGGGCATATACCTGAAAACAACATCGATTTGATATACAAATTGAGAATTAAAATAAGCACAAAGGGGGCTAAAATGGTTTCAAGAAGAAAATTTTTTTGCTATCCACAGACCTTTTGGGAAGCATCATGGCTCCCCGGCTAGTCGCAGCCGATAGCGCTCACTATAAAGGATCCTGCGGGCGGCTTTTGAAGCCATCTTCCAGTTCGCAACTTTCACCACCGAATTTGGCGACGGCGGCTTACCCGGTTACCATGGAGGTGCTAAAAGCGGGGTATCAGGATGAAATTCAGTCCTTCCAGTTGAATTCCGCTTATGCCGAGGCAGCTCTTGCAGATCAGCTTCCGGGCGTCGCACACCTGTTTCGCACATTAGAAATTGTATGTCAGGTTCAGGCGGCATGCAGCCGCCTGATGCCTTCGTCGCTATAGCATTCTTCAGCTTCAACATGCTCACCGCGAATCGCCGGTTCGACACTATCCATACCTGGATCTGTGATCAAAAATTTAACACGGAAATATTTTGACTGTCATTCGAATTGAAGGTATAAAGCAGGGACTTGATTTTTATATCAGAACAAAAGGAGGCTTTGAATGGCAGGAGGATATGCAGGCAAAATTGGCTTTATCGATTTAAGCACGGATAAAATTGAGATTGAAGCGCTGGATGAGCAAATGGCCCGCGATTTTATCGGCGGACAGGGGCTTGGCGCCCGCATCCTTTTTGAGCGACAGAAAAAAGGCGTCGATCCCATGGGCCCGGAAAGCACCCTGGGTTTTACGACCGGACCGTTGACCGGCACCAAGGTGCCCACCGGCGGTCGTTACATGGCCGTCTGCAAATCGCCATTGACCGGCGGTTGGGGTGATGCCAATTCCGGCGGGTATTTCGGGGCCGAACTAAAGGCCGCCGGCTGGGATGCCATTTTTGTCAGCGGCGTGGCGGCAGCACCTAAATATATTGCGGTCGTTGATGATCGCATCGAGATCAAAGATGCCACCCACCTCTGGGGTCAGGATACGGTCGACACCGAGCACTCCATCCAAACGGAAGCCGGTGATAAAAAGATCCGAATTGCCTCCATCGGACCGGCTTCTGAAAAACTGTCATTGATTAGCGGTATCGTCAATGACGCCGGGCGCGTGGCTGCTCGATCGGGGGTGGGCGCGGTCATGGGGGCCAAGAAGCTCAAAGCCGTCGCTGTGCGCGGTAGCGCCAAGGCCCGCATTGCCGATAACGATCGGCTGGTTCGGTTGCGCAAGGCTTTTATCAAAGAGATGCGAGAAATGGGTGGGTTTGCGCAGACCCTAATGGATCATGGCACCTGCGGGATAACTGGGGGTGGCGTGGCCTCGGGTGTCACCCCGGTCAAAAACTGGCAACATACCGGTGAACAGTCATTTCCAAACCTGGAAAAAATCGCTGATGTCGATACGATTATGACGTATCAGAGCCGTAAATACAGCTGTGCCAACTGCCCGATTGCCTGCGGGGGTATTTTCAACGTGGACAGCGGGAAATATCCGGTGGGGGAAACCCATAAACCCGAGTATGAAACCATCGGCGCCTTTGGCACCATGTGCATGTGTGACGACTTTGAATCCATTATTAAACTAAACGATATGTGCAACCGTAGCGGCTTGGACACCATTTCTGCCGGCACTGTACTGGCCTTTGCCATGGAATGCTTTGAAAATGGCATCATTACCTCCAAGGATACCGACGGGATCGAACTGACCTGGGGCAATGCCGAAGCCATGATCGCGCTGACGGCCAAAATGATCGCCCGGGAAGGATTCGGTGATGTATTAGCCGACGGCGTTAAAGTGGCGGCAGAGAAGATCGGAGGCGGTGCTGCTCAATTTGCCATGCACGTCGGCGGCCAGGAACCCGGTTTGCATAATGCCCTGTATTTGCCCAGCCGCGGCACCGGTTTCGTGTGTGATCCCACCCCCGGTCGTCACACAGCGGCACCCATGGCTCGCATCGACGCCGGCCCCGGACAATGGGCGCCCTACCCTGAATTGAAGATCGACGAATATGATCGTTACACCTATAGCGGTAAAGGCCCGATAAGTGCCACGGCCTCCCAGTATCTCCAGGTGGGCTCCAGCGCCGGCGTGTGCATCATGCCGATGATGTTTTTCGGCAATTATCCGCTGATCGAGTTTTTCAATGCCGTCACCGGTTGGGATCTGGACGCAAATGAAGTCCTGACCACTGGCGCCCGAATCCAGACACTGCGGCAGTGTTTTAACCTGAGGGAGGGAATTGCCCCCACTGATATCAAGCTACCCGACCGGATGGCCGGGACACCACCCCAGGAAGAAGGTCCTGTGGCCGGTGTGACCATCGATGTCGACAGTCTGGCCAGGGAATATCGTCAGGCCATGGGCTGGGCTGCGGACAATGGTATACCGGAAGATGCGACCTTGACCAAATTGGGCTTGAAAGATCTGGTTCAGGCTTTTGGTTAAATTGCGCCAACTTCACACGACTGTTGGACAACATTGTCGTTAATCAGCTGCAGGAGATTGTGACGCCCTGTAATATTGCCCTCAATGATGAAAGCGATTTTTTGGCATTCAACTATTTGACAAGCGGGGTCGGAACCTCCAGCAGCCAGCTGGCTTCAAAGCAGGCTGCGCCTGACGCCATACAGGACAGCGAAATATCCGAGCTGAGATATGCATCATCATGATCTTTCGATTGAAGTAAACCGAAACGTACGAAAACGGAATGGGTATTATACAGGCGGCTGCAGGCAAATAGCCGAATGACTCATCAACCCCTTTTGATCAAGGGCCTGATGACGGTATCTTTGAACCAGCGAATGGAATCAAGCGGTCTTCTGCGAGGTAAGTTTTGCATGTAAATCGACGAATACTCGGCTTCAATGACCGGATTCGGACTCAGGTTCCAATCGTCGCAGTCGTAACCGATCACCGCCATGTAAGGCGTAAAGACAGGCTTAAAAATGTTAATATCCTCTTCGGTAAACCAATGTCGCCAGTCACCGGTGGCCTTTTTACGGACGACCTTCGCTTTACCGGTCGATTTCGGGACCTCGCCATCGGCCTGAACCTCAAAACCCAGATATTCATTTAAGGCAACAAACTGCATGGCGACCATGTCTTCGTACTTGAATAAGATCCAGTTACTGTCAAGACTTTTAACAAACGCCGCCATCTGCTCGTAGCGGATATGTTCTTCTTTGACAACTTCCTCGACAGATCGTGGCCAGCCGTTGAAGCCGGTATAGCGACATATCTCATAAAATGGAACCGAGCCGGGATCTTGCTCTTTTTTCAAAACCAGCTCAAGATGCGCCTGGTATTGTTTCTTGCTGCCAAGATAGCCCCGGTGCCAGCGGTAAAGCATGCGGCTGACAGCCGCATCCCGCGGATCACGGGCCATCCAGATTTTACGATCGTAGTGCACATGTTGCAAATGGTTCCGGTAAAGTTCAAAACTTTTGCCTTTGCGCTCTTCGTAGGTATGTTTGTAAACGGCGTTTTCATAATCCCCTAAATATTTTCCAGGTTCACCTCCTGAAAACGCCTCGCAATTCGGCAACCCACCGGCCACCTTGTACACCAGGGCCGTGGTTCCCGACTTTCCAGTTCCTAATATGAAAATTCTCATGCAATGACTCCATCTGCTTTATAGGGCGCAAGCGACTATAGGATATCAATGGATGGGTGTCAAGCACTCCTGCTGCCCGCAGACGCTGGTACCCACTATGGGTTGTATGATCCCACAAGTGCCTTCAGGCGCGGATGAGAAAAAACTGCCCAAAGACGCGCTCAACCTGCAATCTGCGCGAGTCGCCCAGCAAGGCCTGGAACCGAAATACCCGCTCTTGCATGTCTTCCAAGGTGATAAGGGGATAACGATGGCGCTGAAATTCCGGCCGGTTATGGGATCCGGGCCGTGAATCCTTATAGCGTTTGATCGCGGTGCGCACCATCCATAACGACAAACCGGAGATGTGCCGGCCGATGCCCGGTTTCGGCATTTTCGGCCGACCGTTAACAATTTGATCAAGCCCGTCAACGATGCGTTCACAGGCCAGTGGCCCCTCCTGGGCGGCCAGGTAATGTTGAATGAGCTGTCTGCGGTCATCACCGCCGGCGGGTCCGAATTCACCGCTCAGGATTTTATTGAGCGTGGCCTGCAGTTCATCAATATTAAAACAGGCGTGACTTATCAGGTTCGGCAAGCGGTAAAAACCATAATCATAGGTTTCGTCAATTGAAGCCCGATAGGTAATGGCCGGCACTCCCATCACATAGGCTTCCACACCGGTGGTGCAACTATTGTGGACCAGGGCTCGCGCTGCCAGCAACCAGGTGACGACATTACCTTCGTTGGTAACTTTTACGCGCTCGCAGCGATCGGCTATTTCATGATAAATGTCCTGCCTTTCGGTCGGATGCGGGCGCACAACAATCGTGTGCGCCGGAAAGGCCTTGTCTAAAACCGGAATCATGCGCTGAAAATCTTCAAA
>CAZJHF010000021.1:0-19696 GCA_964545505.1 uncultured Desulfobacterales bacterium
TCACCCTGGAGGGCACGCACGGAATGAACCATCTGGAAGCCTTGCAGGCGGCCGCCCGCCATATGGCGCTGATGGAAGCCAACACTATTATGATCAACGTGTTCGGTGACTTCGGCCGGAATGTCAATGTGAACGACTCAAAGGGTTGGGACCACGGCAACAACCAGAATCTGTATGCCCTCGGCGGTGCCGATATACCGGATCGCGCCCTGGGAAAACTGGTCGGAAAAACCCGGCGCATCGGAACGGCTTTTCAAAACCGCCAATTTACCTCGCCGACCGACGACAGCTATCAATGTGAACCTTTTGCCATTGCCTCGACCCTGTTTAAATACTTCGGTGTCCAGAACCCGGAAGTGCTCACCGGGGAGCCTGCCATTGACGAATCCGATAACATACCCAACGAAAGGATGTAGTCTCTGGCTCACATTTGCAACAATAAGGGTCTGTGAAGCAATTGCTTTTCGGCGAGTGTTGTGACTGAGTATGCGCGGCACCACCTGCAATCAACCATAACCAGGCGACGGTTGAAATTTATCAATCGTCGTTTTCTCTTGTAAGCGTTTGACTTCTTTCAAAAAAAAAAGCTATAATAAATGTGATTCCTGACTCAATCTGCCATCAAAATGGGTGCTCAATTCGAATAGCGCGCATCGTATACGAACGATGCGTTTGGTTTCAGGACGTCATAACCACTGCAGCAGGAAAGGCTTTGGGGAATGCACAACGCACTACGCGGAAAATTGATTCTAAAAGCAGTACCGGCCGGAGACGCTGAAGAAAAAGTCGTAATGATGCTGCTTAAATTTGCCAAAACAGCTTCGGCAATCGAGCTAACCAAAAAGGTCCGGGATACACCGTATGTGCTCAGCAATGATATTGAAGCCGAAAAAGCGCTGATGTTCATCGAGGCGTTTCAAAAATGCGGGGCAACTGCAGCGTTCATCCCCCATGTAACCGAAGAAGCCCCTGCCGAACAGTTAGCCCCGGTCCAGAGGCCGCAGGTATTTTCTTTTGAATCAGATGCATCTTTTATGGATGAAGCAACCCCGCCGCCCATCCAGGTAAAACCCCCCAAAAACGGCGTCCGTCGCTTAACTATGATACTGGTCATCACCTTATTCGTTTTATCCCTTGGTTTTCTCACATGGCAGCTCTGGCCGATTATCGGCGATAGAGTTCAGGAGATGATCAACTTCCTCAAAAACAACATCTAAAACCTGTCTCAAAAATGCGTCTAAGTGCTCAGGGCTGTGTTATCCCGTGAATTGAAATACTCACGTCCTCCGTGTACGCTCTGTTTTCAATTCACGGGACGCCTTGCCCTGAACCCTAATCCACTATTTTTGAGACAGGTTTACATATTTTTATGTTTTAAATTAATTTCTGGTTGCAAAAAATATCAAAAGTTAATGATTTAAAACGCTCAGCTTAGATAATACTTAAAGTGAGCGCTTGTCGAGGTTTACCTGCCTCAGGCAGGTTGCCGCCCTGTTGGGGCGAAGCTGAAAGCGAAGCCCAAAGCTACACGGCAGATGGTGTTCCGCTATAGTGTACTATGCGGAACGCCATCTAACACAGTAGATGCAGTGAGATCGGCAAGCCCCCTGGGGTTTCAAATTTTTAGTGGTTGTTAAAATAACGTTTCTGAATTCAAACTTTTTTTACAACCACTTATGCCGCGCTTCCTTATTTCCGTATGTTATTAAGGTAAGCGGCGAAAAATTTAGAAAGATAGTATTCCTTTTATTTATATTTTTGCTCTATTGTTTAGAATTTGAAACGCTCAACTTTGGGACCTAAGCTGAGCGCTTGTCGAGGTTGCCGCATATACACGGAAAAAGGGGTCCCGCTATAGTCACCTATGCGGGGCGCTTTTTGACACAGTAGATGCGGTAAGATCGGCAAGCCCCAGCGGGGTTTTAAATTTTAAAAAAAATAAAAGATAGAATTCCATTAATTTTAATTATATTTTTAAAATTTCAAACGCTCAGCTTAGGTAAAAGTTGTGTAAAACATACCCCGCCCATATTGACTGTCGCGGCAGACCTTTATAGAATTTTAGCATACACTTTAGAAGCGACTCAAAACCATCACCGAAATTGCCGGGAATCTAATTTATGAAAATACAAAACATCATTTTGATTATCACAGCCCTTTTACTCGTATCCACAATGGCCTGGTCTGAAGACGCATCCCACCGTGACCTTCGCAGCCGAGCACAAAAGGCTTACACCGACGGCAACTGGCAGGATGCTTTTGAGCTGTATCGCCGGCTGAGCCTGGATCCCGCAGCCGATCCTAAAATGGTCGGTCCGGATTTTTCCCAGGCCTGGCAGTGTTTGCGCCAGCTAGGCCGATTGGATGAGCTGGACGGCTTCCGTGAAGCGGTCATAGAACAACAGGCCACCAATTGGCGACTTCTGCTAACTGCGGCCCGCAGCTACAGCCAAAACTCCCATTGGGGCTATATGATTGCCGGAGAATTTCAGCGCGGTCCCCACCGCGGCGGCGGAAAATATGTCAACGCCATTGCCCGCGATCGGGTTCGTGCATTGCAGCTTCTGCAAAATGCCATGGCGCCAGCCGAATCGGATCCGCAAAAAGCTGAAGTCGCCCAGTTTTACATGGAGTTTGCCCGTACCGTGCAGCAGCATCGCGGCAGTGCCCAGGCCTGGCGTCTGCAATATTTGACTGATCTTACTCATTTGCCTGACTACGAACCCGGATACGGTCATGAGTATGGTCGTCGCACCCACTATGCACCGGTTGATACACAGGGCCAGCCGGTTTACCATCACGTTCCAAAAGACTTTAACGCCGCTGCTTCAGACGGGGAACGCTGGCGCTGGCTGCTGGCCAGGGCCGTGGTGCTTGATCCGGCGCTGCAAGCCGGTGTTGAATATACCTGGGCCACCTTTTTGCACCAGCAGTTTGGTGTGCAAACGCTGGCGGATTATGGCATCCTTTATGGCCGTGGGGGCCTTGCAGACAATACAGCGCACAAAAAAGATGAAAGCGGCGCCTACGCAGTTCACACTTTAGGCGACGGTGAAACCATTGCTCGGCTGGCGGTAGGGGTGCGGCGCTTTGATGTGCCTGATGAATTTAATTTCATTCATGTGTATAAAAAAATCCTTGAAAACGGCAATAACGGTCATCGCGCAAATGCGACCCAGGCGCTGGCTCAGATCTACGAAAACCGGCGGCAGTACGACCGTGCTGTCCAATACTGGCAACGCTATCAAAAATATAATCGCAGCGCCGCCCAAAGACGAATTGATCAGATCACCAAAAACTGGGGAGTCTTTGAGTCCGGCGGCATGCAGCCGGCCGGCACAACACCCCGTGTTGAGTATCGCTTTCGCAACGGCCGCCGTGTCGCGTTCAGCGCCCGCCGCATCCGGGTCAAGCGGCTGCTCCAAGATGTAAAAGCATATATCCGCAGCGAAAACCGCCGGCTGGAATGGCAACGCCTCAACCTTAACAATATAGGCTGGCGCATCGTTCATGAAAATCAGAACCAGTATGTCGGCAAGCAGGTGGCCAGCTGGCAGCTGAATCTGGATCCTGACGAGCGACACTGGGATCGGCATGTCACCGTTCAATTCCCTGATGCCCTTAAAACAGCCGGTGCATACCTGGTCACGGCCCAAATGCCGGACGGCAACATCGCCCGCATCATCGTCTGGGTGGCCGACACGGTTATCGTTAAAAAGCCGCTTAAACAGCAGATGCTGTATTATGTAGCCGACGCGGTCAGCGGCAAAGCGTTGGCCGGTGTTAACCTCGAATTTTTCGGCTACCGCACCCGCTCGATTAAAGGCACCAATCGTTACCGCATCCTTCACCGGGAATTAAACAAAGAAACCGATAAAAACGGTCTGGTAATTGTCGAACCCTCCCAGATGGCTCAAAATATGTCCTGGCTGGCAACCGCAACCACCCGCGCCGGGCGTCTGGCTTTTTTAGGTTTTTCCAATGTCTGGTATCCAAACTATTATGATAGCGAATACAATCAGACCAAAACCCTGATCATGACGGACCGACCGGTGTACCGCCCGGCCCAGACAGTCAACTTTAAGGCCTGGGTACGGCACGCCCGCTATGATAAAGCGAATACATCTGCCTTTGCCGGTCTGCAGTTTAATGTTCGAATCCACAATCCAAAAAACGAGCAAATCTATTCGCAACGCCTGACGGCCGATGCCTATGGCGGTATCACAGGCGCCTTTAAAATCCCGGCCGAGGCACCTTTGGGCGTATACCGCATCTCCCATGACCATAGCAGTATTTACGGTGGTCAGACCTTTCGGGTGGAAGAATACAAAAAACCCGAATTTGAGGTCAGCGTTGAAGCGCCTGCCGAACCGGTCATGCTCGGTGAAAAAATCACCGCCACAATTAAAGCCACCTATTATTTCGGCTCTCCGGTCACTGAAGCCCGGGTTCAATACAAGGTGTTGCGCACTGAACATGACAGCCGCTGGTATCCACGGTTATACTGGGACTGGTTTTATGGACCGGGTTACTGGTGGTATGCCTATGATTATCCCTGGTATCCGGGCTGGAAGGACTGGGGCTGCCTGAGACCCATATGGAGCTGGTGGCCACAACGACCGAAGCAGCCACCGGAGATCGTGGCCGACGGCGAAGTTAACATCGGCCCAGATGGCACGGTCAAAATCCCCATCGAAACCGCGTTGGCCAAACTGATTCACGGCGATAGCGACCATCGCTATACCATCAAAGCCGAAGTACGGGATCAGTCACGGCGAACAATTAGCGGCCAGGGTCAGGTACTGGTGGCCCGCAAACCCTTTACGGTTTATGGTTGGTTAGACCGCGGCCATTACCAGATCGGCGATACGATTAACGCCAGCTTTAAAGCCCAGACCCTCAGTCGAAACCCGGTTGCCGGCCGGGGCCGCCTCAAACTGCTGCGCATCACCTATCGGAACAACCAGCCCCAGGAAACTGAAGTGGCCAGCTGGGACCTGGACACCGACGACCAGGGCAATGCCGCCCTGAAGATTCAGGCGTCCCGCTCCGGTCAATACCGTTTGTCCTATACCGTAAAGGATGGCAAAGAACATGCCATTGAAGGCGGCTATATTTTTACCGTGCGTGGCCGAGGGGATGACGGTGCCGACTATCGGTTTGCCAAAATCGAATTGATTGCCGATAAGACCGAATATGCGCCCGGGGACACGGCCCAGCTGCAGATCAACACCGATCGTGCAGGTGCCACGGTGGTGCTGTTTGTGCGCCCGGTCAACGGCATCTATTTGCCGCCTAAAATCATCACCCCGCGCGGCAAAAGCGCCCGTGAGATGATAACCATCTCAAAAAAGGACATGCCCAATTTTTTTGTGGAGGCATTCACCGTTTATGACGGTAAGGTGCACACGGAGGTGCGAGAAATTGTGGTGCCGCCTGAAAAACGGGTCCTCAATGTAAACGTTACACCTGCCCAAAAAGACTATCGTCCCGGACAAACCGCCAAACTCAGCGTTGAGCTAACCGATTTTAATGGTGAGCCTTTTCAAGGCTCAGCGGTCATCAGCGTTTATGACCGCGCGGTTGAATATATTTCCGGCGGCTCCAATGTCCCGGAAATTCGCTCCTTCTTCTGGAAATGGCGCCGGCACCATCAATCCTACCGGGAGTCCAGTTTGGAACGCTGGTTTGCCAACCTGCTCAAAAAAAAGGAAACCCCCATGATGCCCATCGGGGTCTTTGGCAATCTGATCATAGCCGATGCGGCCGGAAAAAAGTCACACGCCAAACAAACAATGGCCCGTTCTCAGGTGGCGCTTGAAGCCGGTGCAGCCCGGGCGCCCGCGTCGCCCAAAGCTGCGTTAGAGGAAAAAGCCGATGAATCAGACCGATTCGCCGACAAGGAAGCATCGGCTGACGACGATCTGGTCCAGCCAGCAGTGCGCAGCAAATTTGCCGATACCGCCTTCTGGTCGGCCAGTATCGCGACAAATGCACAGGGTATGGCAGAAGTTACCTTTAAAATGCCCGAAAATTTGACCGGCTGGCAGGCTAACGTCTGGGCCATGGGACACGGCACCAAAGTCGGCCAGGGCGATGCCACCCTGGTGACCCGCAAGGATCTGATTGTGCGCCTGCAGGCCCCCCGGTTTTTTGTGGAAACCGATGAGGTCGTGCTATCGGCGAACGTCCATAATTATTTGAAGCACCGCAAATCCGCTAAGGTGGTGCTCGATTTGGAGGGCGGTTGTCTGGCATTGGTAAAGGGCCAGCAACAAACCCAATCCATATCTGTTGACGCCGATGGTGAACAGCGCGTGAACTGGCGCGTTAAGGTCATCAAAGAGGGCGAGGCGGTGGTGCGCATGCAGGCGTTGACCAATGAAGAATCCGACGCCATGCAGATGCGCTTTCCGGTATATGTCCACGGCATGGTCAAGCAGGTACCTAAAAGCGGCGTCATTCGTGCCGATCAGAGCCGGGCCCGGATCCGCTTTCAGGTGCCCGCCGCCCGGCGCGTGGATCAATCCCGCCTGGAGTTGCGCTATTCACCGACGCTGGCCGGCGCCATGGTGGATGCCCTGCCGTATCTGGTCAGCTATCCATACGGCTGCACCGAACAAACCTTGAATCGATTTTTACCCACCGTGATCACCCAGCAAACCTTAAAGCGCATGGGTGTTGATCTGGCCGATATCAAAAACAAGCGCACCAATTTAAATGCCCAGGAAATCGGTGAAGACACCCGGCGGGCCGAGCAATGGCAGCGCTACGATCACAACCCGGTATTTGACGAAGATGAAGTCGCATCCATGGTGGCTGCCGGCGTCGGCCGCCTGGTGGCCATGCAGCTGTCTGACGGCGGCTGGGGTTGGTTTAGCGGCTACGGTGAGCGGTCCTATCCGCATACCACGGCCCTGGTCGTTCATGGGCTAGAGGTTGCCCGGCAAAATGGGGTGATCATATCCGAGCAGGTGCTCACGCGGGGCATCCAGTGGCTCAAAGATTATCAGGCCAAAGAAATAGAGCGCTTGCGTCTGTGGGACCGCACCAAAAAGAAGGGAAAGCCACAGGCCAACAATCTGGACGCCTTTGTCTATATGGTACTAACCGATGCGGGCGTCGAAAATAAAAATATGCGCGCCTATCTGTATCGTGACCGCAACCGCTTAGCGGTTTATGCAAAGGCTATGTTCGGCCTGGCGCTGGTTAAGGTCGAAGACGCTGAGAAACTGGCCATGATTATTAAAAATATCGAACAGTTTCTGGTGGTCGACGATGAAAACCAGACCGCCTATCTGAACCTGCCCAACAGTCATTACTGGTGGTACTGGTATGGCTCCGAGTATGAAGCCCACGCCTATTATCTGAAGCTGTTGGCACGCACCGATCCGGCCGGTAAAAAAGCGCCAGGCCTGGTTAAGTATTTACTCAACAATCGCAAGCACGCCACTTACTGGAACAGCACCCGGGATACGGCGGTGGTAGTGGAAGCCTTTGCCGATTATCTGGCCGCCAGCGGTGAGGCCGCGCCGGATTTAACCCTGGACATTCACTTCAACGGCCAGAAGGTAAAAACGGTGCGGATAAATGCCCAAAACCTGTTTACTTTCGACAATAAATGGATTCTGGAAGGCAAACAGATTCCCGGCGGCACCCAGACGCTGACGCTTAAAAAAGCCGGCCGGGGCCCGATCTATTTTAATGCCTACCTGGATTATTTTTCCCTCGAAGACTTTATCACGCGGGAAGGTCTGGAGATCAAGGTTCAGCGCCGGGTCTTTCGCTTAAAAGAAATAGACAAAACAATTAAAGATGTCGGCTCACGCGGGCAGGTCGTTAACCGCCGGGTGGAAAAATACGAGCGCCGGCCGCTTGATAATGGGGCGACCTTAAAAAGCGGAGAGCTGGTCGAAGTCGAGCTGATCATTGACAGCAAAAACGATTATGAATACCTGGTCTTTGAGGACATGAAGGCCGCCGGATTTGAACCCGTTGAGGTGCGCAGCGGCTACACCGGCAATGAAATGGGAGCCTATGTGGAATTCCGCGATCAGAAAGTCGCCTTTTTTGTGCGTCGTCTGGCGCGCGGCAAACACAGTGTCAGTTATCGGCTACGGGCGGAAATACCGGGTAAATTCAGTGCATTGCCCACCAGAGCCTATGCCATGTATGCACCGGAGCTGAAAGCCAATTCCGATGAAATCAAACTGATAATAGCTGACGATGAGTGACCATCCGAATTTTTTGTGAATGTACATTCAAGCGGACTGGATGGAAATGAATGCGAAGGCACAGTGATGATTTGACCCGATAGTGGGGAATATCACAAAGTAGGAGACGACGGGCCCAATCAGAGACCGATTACAGCTATCTTTTTGATCGCCCGTTGCCTATGGAACAAACATCTTAAAAGTGCGGCAGGTGCAGCTTGTCAATATGGTGCTTATTTTCCCTGACAAAATGATTCACGTAAGGCGGAACCACCGAGCGGTTTAAATAGTCTTTAAAATCAGCATCTATTTTTGTTTTGGGCACGGAGGCAACCGGCCAGTCTTCGGCTGATTTACAAAAGACATCGTATTCGCTGTGTCCGGTCACGCGCGAAATTTTAAACAGATAAAACTCCATAGAGTTTTGATGCTTCCGGATCTGCCGAGCATTTAATTTGTACAGGGCCACCAGTCCCATCCCCGCCAGCAGGGCAAAGCACACGCTGCCAATTCCATTTATGAATTCTGCAAACATCGGCCTATCTCCTAAAATCAATCCCTGTTATACATATCGGCCAGATAGCGTGTAACCTTTAGACATATTTATGAATTCATTCGCCCGGCAACTGGATGTTGCTGAATGGGGCCAGGCGCATCCAAAATGACAAAGGCATATGTTAAGCATGATTTACAAAATGCAAATCATATGCCAATTAAACCGCCCCGTAGGATCATAACCGCTCAGATTTGTCAAAAAGGGCTCGAATAAAATTGGCGCTGCAGAGGGTGAGAATGCGCTGATGGGTTTAGCCATGCAGACCTTCAGCGGTAGCTGGATATCCAGTGCGCCGGATGTCGCGTAAGGATTCGTTCAACATCGCCGATGGCGCAGCTCTCCGCATTGTTATGGACTCGGAAAATCCGTCAAATTACAGACCTTATGGACAACCCGCGACGTCAGGATTTTGGCGAAATAAAATGCAACGGATTCCAAACCGTGTTTGGGCTGCATTTTTAAACAAGCGCATATCGGAGGAACGGCTTGCCGGCGGCGGCTTTGATGCTTAGGGTTTCCTAATCAGACAATCAAACAGATTCACGGGTGCGCGCCGCACCCGGCTAAATTAACTTAATTGGAAGGACTTGACTCGTGACACCGGAAATTATGCTGGTACTGTCGCTTCTGGCAGTGGCGATCGTGTTTTTGGTCAGCGAATGGATCCCGATGGAGGTCACCGCTCTGCTGGCGCTGGGCGCCGTGGCCCTGACCGGTCTGGTGACGCCGACTCAAGCGCTGGCGGGTTTCAGCAATCCGGCTGTTATCACCATTTGGGCGGTTTTTATCCTCAGCGGCGGCTTAACGCGAACCGGTGTTGCCAACGTTATCGGGCGCTTTGTGCTGCGCATGGCAGGCGACAGCCAAACGTTCATGGTGATCGTCATCATGACAACCGCCGGGGTGATGTCGGCCTTCATGAACAATGTGGCCGTGGCCGCCCTGATGCTGCCGGTGGTCATGGATATTGCCCGCCACACCGGCAGCGCGCCCTCCCGGCTGTTGATGCCCCTGGCATATGGTTCGCTGCTGGGTGGTCTGACCACCCAGATCGGCACGCCCCCCAACATCCTGGTCACCAACGCCCTGCAAGATGCCGGACTCAAAACCTACAGCTTTTTTGATTTTACACCCATCGGCCTAGTGATCATGTTCGGCGGTATTGCCGTGATGGTTTTTATCGGCCGTTACCTGCTGCCACAGCGCGATTTGGCCAAAGAATCCTCCCGCGCCAATAAGGTGGACTGGGCGTCTGAGGACGATTCAAGAGAACAGTTGTTTAAAGTCCGTATCCCGGCGGCCTCGAACCTGATTAACAAGACCCTGGCAGACAGCCGCATGGGATCTGTTTTGGGCTGGAATGTGATCGGTATTACCCGCAATGAGCGCACTGTTTTGGCCCCCGGGCCCACTGATGTTTTACAGTCAGATGACCTGTTGACCGTTGAAGGCCGCATTGAAAATTTAGATGACATGAAAAACTGGCAGCAGTTGATTGTGGAAGATAAAAAAATCGATATCACCGCACCGTATTCAGAAGAGATCAAAATCGGCGAGGTACGCCTGCCGCCCGTTTCCCAGTACATCGGCAAAACCCTGAATGTTTTGGGTTTCCGCAATAAATTCGGCGCCAATGTGCTGGCCATACATCGTAACGGCAGTACCAAACGCACCCATCTGTCAGATGAGCCCCTGCAGCCCAATGATCGACTCCTGCTGGCCGGTCAACAGGAGCGCTTGGAGCAACTCGCAGAAAAATCCGGATTCGATCAATTTCGCTTTGTCCCCCGGCAGGAACTGATCGATGTCTTTCATCTGCACGAACGTCTGATGGTCATGCAGGTACCGCCGGATTCGCCGCTGGCCGGAAAAACGCTCAAACAGAGTCGTTTGGGAGATGCACTGGGCAGCCGGGTTCTGGGTATCATGCGGGGCGATAATCCTATCGTAATGCCCGAGCCCGAAGAAATCCTGCTGGCCGGCGATCGGCTGGCGGTTGAAGGACGCCTAAGGGATTTTAAAGAACTGGAAGAACTTGAAAAACTACAAATTGAAAGACGCTCCCGTCCGGATATTCAGTCCCTGATTACGGATAATGTGGGCGTGGTGGAGGCCATCCTTTCCCCCCAGACAACGCTGGCGGGCAAAACCCTGCGTCAGCTAAATTTCCGCGAAAAATACGGTTTAAATGTACTGGCCATCTGGCGCGGTGGCAAGGCCTTTCGGTCGGATTTGCGGGATATGGATTTGCGTTTTGGCGATGCCATCCTGCTGTTGGGCCCGCGCGGCAAACTCCAGCTGTTGGGTCGCGAGCCGGATTTTGTGGTCCTGACGGAAATGGCGCAACGGGAAGTACGCCTGGAAAAGATGAACATCTCCATTTTGATAATGGCGGCGGTGCTTTTACCGGTGATCATGGGCTGGGTGCCCATTTATATTGCTGCCGTGATCGGGGCCGCTGTGATGGTTTTATGCGGTTGTCTGACCATGGAAGAGGCCTATCGGCAAATTGAATGGAAGGCGGTTTTTCTCATCGCCGGTATGCTGCCGCTGGGAACGGCTCTGGATCAAACCGGCGCCGCCCGGATGATCGCCGAGGGAGTGGTATCATTGGTGGGTCCTTTCGGGCCCACAGCAGTGTTGTTTGGTCTGGTCAGCCTGACGTTTCTGGCCACCTGTTTTGTGCCCACCGCCGCCCTGGTGGTTTTAATGGCACCCATCGTGTTGAGTACCGCAACCACATTGGGCCTGTCGCCGCATGCCCTGCTGATGGGAGTGGCCATGGCCGCATCGGCCAGTTTTATGACCCCGATATCGCATCCGGCCAATATCCTGGTCATGGGGCCGGGGGGCTATCGTTTCATGGATTATATCAAAGTTGGCGGCCTGCTGACCCTGGTCGTTTTGCTGATCATCGTTTTCATCTTGCCGTTTTTCTGGCCGCTGACCGGTTAACCAAAATCAAAGCATGAGGCAGACAGCGTTTTTAATTACAAGGTTCCTGACGAGGAAAGAACCATCCATAAGATCGGCGGTGACATCACCGATAGTATAAGATCGACCCGGAAGCCACCGGGCACCGCGCCGGGAGCCCGGTGCCCGGAGCTGACTGCCGGCAAGCGGGTTAATCCACTTCCGAGTTGAACACCCTGAGGTTGACGCCTGTGATGTCGAAAGATGGGTCGCCGTTTCCGGTCAGATCGCTGCTGATCACCGTTAGCAATCCGGGTCCGGGATCAACCTGCTCGGCGACAACGGCCGCAGCGGCGTTACCCTTCACTTCGGTCCGCCGGATGAAGGCGCGCAGTTTGCCCGCATCCTCTTCGGTGAACTCGATCCCCTCCCCGTCTAGACTGCCGTTTACGGTGGACTTAATGATCCTCACCAGCAGATCTCCATTGCCCGCCTCGTCGATACAGAGATATCAAAGAAGGTATAGGCTGACACACGCAGTAAATTGACGACGCACCACGGCTGTGTCCAATGAAAGCGGGAATTGATTTATGACGTTTTATAAAGGTAAGGGGGGGGATAACCTACCCCGAATCAGAGACAAAAGCAGAATTGGCAAAGAACTCGTATTTAGGCGTCGGCTTCCTGTGAAAAACCTTTCTCCGCCCGAAATAGTTTATCCCCCCAGTAGGCCACATGCTGACGGGTTGTGTTTAAGCGCCTTATCAGAAAAAGCGGTGATAAGTGCTCGTAGCTTTTAGTGGCTGTTAAAAAACGTTCCGGTATTCAGGCGTTTTTTCTACAGCCACTTATGCCGCACTTCCATATAGCGGAACGCTATTATGGAAAGCGGTAAAACAGCCGTAGCAGCATGATAGATGCCATCGTAACAGATAGTCACAGGGGTTTCAAGGAAAAAAGTAACATATTATCAAATATTTACAGCATTTGACAGTTACGACCCTGAAAAACTGTAAAAATCTGAATGCCCGAACCATGGGGATCGAAAGGGGCACATCGCTGCGATTATAGAGCAGGAAGCGTTTCAGAAAAACCGACAAACAATTTATTGTATAAATTTCAAAGGCTTTATTGGGAGGTGGGCTTGAGATGGGATTCAGGCGACGAAGAAAACCGTGTATTTTAGTGTACGATCCGGATGGTTTTTGAATAAAAAACCATACAAAGGGATTAAAATCAAATGCTACGAGCGAAATACAGGCGGAATTAATTTGTTTTTTACATTATTTTACTCTATTTGACAGTATTTTACTTATTTTTACAGTTTTTTACACATACATGGCGATTTTTAAAAAAATACTTCACATCAACCATTTTATCCTTTAAATGGTAATCGGAGCATCGAATTTTATTTGTTCTCCAAATATATTTAAAGAAATACACAGGCCTTGCCGATAATATTTTAGACTAAAAGCCAAGGGGATTTGTCGAATAATAAAGGACATCAGGTGGTATTTATGATTAATGATCACATCGTGCAGCGCAGAAGCGGTGAAGATCGGCGCAAAAAAAACGACAGACGCAGCGGATTTGACAGACGGAACGGTAGTTTTGCGAATGGATTTGATGAATTCAGCGACGAAAACGTTTATACCACCAAAGAGGCCTGTGAGTATCTTAAGATTTCGCGTCCCACCTACCTCAAGTACATTGCGCAAGGTCGCATCCGGGCCATTAAAGTCGGCCGCGGTTGGCGCACGCTCAAAACGGAACTGGATCGCTTTTTACGAGGAGACTAACGCTTTCCAGACACAGCGTCATTAAATTCCTTCCTCCGGTAGCCTACAACTGCAAGCTTGTATTTCCTGTGCTTACATTTTCATGCGCTCCATAGCGCCATTGCCCGGCCAAAAACCAACCTGCCAGCATTAAGCCCATCAGCATTAGATGATGCCTTCGGCCCCCATTTTATGTGCGAACAAAAAAGTTAACGGGGTGTAGGAAATCAACGCTATTAAAAAAAGCACGTGTTTACATTTGGTTATGCCACCTGATGCTCCCGGCCGGATGCCAATGGTGCAGGCAAAACCATACAATCATACCCATCCAGAATTCACCCTTCTTAATATAAAATTAAACTAAAACAAATGGTTATGAAGTTATGAACTGCTTTGGCATCCAGCTTGCTATTAACATACGCTAAATCAAAGGAGGTGATCCTTTTGTTGAAAACAACCTTATCCACTCTCCTGGTTTGGCGCTGGCTTTTGACCATCTTTGTCATCTCTGTAGCTGGCGTTGCCGCAAGCCCTTACGAGAGGGAAATTCACATGACCCGGACCATCGTGGGAACCATCATCCATAAAAATATGGACCTGGTTACCGTAGGCTCACAAGAACATCCGGGCCAAATAATAACACTGAGCACGAATCCTAAATCCGAAAGACTGACCTTGCTGCCGGGTGATCAGATCATCGTTGAATACAGCCCGGATTACATCATCAGAACAATTTCAAAGCAGGGTTAAACGCCCGGCCGGCCTAAAGAACGGTCGGCCTTTAGTATTTTTTAGGACAAAACCATACAAGCCGGCCATAAAAAGGATACGCATTTTAAGTTGTTGATATTTAATTAAATTATACTTTTTGGGCCGCAAGCAGCCTGCGGACCTGTAACCAAATTTATACAAAATAAAACTGCCCTGCGGACACATAAACAAAAATATATATATATATATCAATAAGATAAGTTAATAACCCCTGTATGGCACAGCCCTTGCTCTTTCAAATACTCGGTATCGGAGGGATCCACAGACATCGTTGCGCCTGGTAAAACCAGGCGAATCATGTAATCGAATCAATGCTGAGATTTGAAATGGGCTGTCAGTCAGCAAAGCAACCCGCTCGGAAAGGAGGTGCAATTTTGCGGGTGTAACAGCATTAAAATGGATATCATATGGAATCAATTCGATTACATTCTAAGCCAAAAAGGAGAAAACCAATGCGTCAATTACTGTTCAATAAGCCCATTTCAATGTTGATCATTACCCTGTTTGCTGTTTCTTTTGCAGCTGTAAGCATTTCCCAGGCCGCCGGTCCAGCCGGGGCCATTAAAGGGGAAGTGGTATCGGTGGACCCAAACTCTGGCATGCTTGAAGTGATGAGCCCGGAAGGTAAAACCATCATGCTAAATGCCGGAAAGCAAATCGAAGACCTGAAAACCCTGCAAAAAGGCGATCAGGTAATGATTGAATACGACAAAAACAAAAATATTAAATCCATCAACAAGGAAGGCTAGCCCTTGCTTGACCTTCTTTGAAAGGGATAAAAGGGGCAGGTATTGCCCCTTTTATCCCAATGCCGGCAGCCAGGAATCAGATCGGCTGCAAAACTCTTCACGGATTCGTCTGCTTACCCTCTTATTCGCGCTTTTATCAAAGCATTCCTAAATCGGTTGAGCCCGTTAGCCCGTCTGGCGGTGGAAGATAAAATGTGACGGGATTCTATCCTATATGGGCTCAACAGGCTCAACCACTGAACTGAAATCAATGAAACTGACCATTTTTAAACGACTAACCTTTGGTTATGCAGCCATCTTGTTGCTGGTTGTATTTCTGGGTGTTTATGTGACCTTAAAGCTCAATCAACTCAACGGGCTCAGCCGGGAAATTGCAACCGTACATGTCAATCGCTTAAGGCTGACGGAACATTTTATGGACAAGCTCTTTTCCCAGGTCAGTTTTGAGAAAAAATATCTCATCTCGCGAGATGCTGACTTCTTAAAAAAATTCTGGGAGATACAGCTTCAGATAATTAAGGATATCCGCAGACTGGAAGCGCTACCGGATACGGTAGAAAACAAGAATCTATTCACCCAGATCCAGACCGATTACGGCCAATTTTTATTGTTATTCAGAACCGAAATAGAAGCGCTGAAAAAAAATCCAAACTACCCGCGTCTCAAATTCCAGCAACAAAAGGATAATCTGGTTGATCAAATTAATCAGCGCCTTGAACAAATGATTCACATCAGCCGTTTGCAGCGCGATCAAAAAATTAATGCATCCAGCCAAATTAGCTCACGGGTTTTGCAGGTAACAACGATTACAGCCGCATTGGCCATCCTGCTGGGATTGCTCATTTCCTTTTATAACACTCGCGGTATCAACCGCTCGATCGTAAGATTACAAAAAATGACCACAGAAATAGCCAAGGGTAGATTCGAAGAAATCGATACGATTACATCACCACCGGAAATTAAGGCGCTATGCGATGATTTTAACCTGATGTGTGAGCGCCTCAGGGAACTGGATGAGATGAAAAAAGACTTTATCAGCCATGTTTCCCACACCCTGCGAACGCCGTTGACCGCCATGAAAGAAGCCAGCCGGATGCTCATGGAAGGCACATATGCCGATGTTCCCGCCAAGCAAAACGAATTGCTGGCCATTACACAACAAGAATGTGAACGCTTGATTGATTCGGTGAACCGTATCCTGGATTTGTCCCGTATGGAAGCTAAAATGATGGATTATCAGCTAAAGCGAGGTCTCTTATTTCCGGTCATCCAACAAACGGTATTAAAACTGGCGCCGATTGCCCAACGAAAAAAAATCGATCTTGAATTAAGGCCATCGCGCAATCTGCCGGCTGTCAAAATGGATGAAGAGCGTATCGCCCAGGTCATGGAAAATCTGATCGGAAATGCCTTAAAATTTTCGGCTGCCGGTGGAACAGTGATTGTTGCTGCCTCCCTGAAAAACCAGGGACAGCACTACATGGAAGTTTGTGTTGCTGATAGCGGTTGTGGTATCCCGCGGGAAAATATGGGAAAAATATTTGATCGATTTCAACGCATCGAGGGCGGGCAAAACACCCCCCTGGGAACAGGCCTGGGGTTGTCGATTGCCAAACACATCGTCGCTGACCATGGAGGTAAGATATGGGTGCGAAGCAAACCCGGACAGGGCAGCAGCTTTTACTTTACGTTGCCGGTTGTGTGATATGGGCCCTGATGGCCACAGGATGCCTGCATTGGCCGCCACAGCCGCAGGGCGAGAAACAATTACTTGAGGCCAGACAGCGTTTGGCTTCAGGCGATTACAGCAGTGCCCTTGAAATAAACCGGCGTGTGCTGGCACGGTTTCCGACACGTCTGGCGGATCAATCACTTTTTCAGATCGGCTTGGTTTACGCGCACCCGCACAATCCGGATCGAAATATCCAAAAAGCCGTCGACTCCTTTCAGGGTATCATCGACCGCTATCCCACAAGTCAGCTGCAACCGGACGCCCATTTGTGGTTGGCCGTCCTGGATCAGTTCAGAGCCCAGGAAGGTCAAATACGGTTTTTAACCCAGCGCAGTGCTCCTCTGGAAAAGGCGCTAAAAATGCAAAAAAAGAAAATAAGCCAGCTACAGGACCAGCTGGAGAAGTTAAAGCGTATCGACATTCATATGGAGGAAAAAAAGCGAGACGCCATGCCCCCGGCAGAAGAACTAAAGGAAAAAGGAAATGGAGAAAATTCTGGTAGTTGATGATGACCCCAGCATTCTTAAAGTGGTTCGAATGCGACTGGAAGCCCAGGGATATCGGGTAACCACGGCCTTTGATGCCCAAAAGGCCATTGACCTGGCAGCCGACAATCGGTTTGATGCCGCCCTGCTCGATCTAAAGCTCAATGGCAAAGACGGCATTCAACTGATGCAAGATTTACATCACATCAACCCGGAGATGCCGGTCATTATCCTGACCGCTTACGGTACGATTCAGAGTGCTGTGGCCGCCATGAAAAAAGGCGCTTACAGCTATTTGACAAAACCATTTGATCACGAAAACCTTTTGCTGCAGACCCGAAATTGCCTGGAACGCAGCCGTCTGACCAAAGAAGTGAAAAATCTCAAAAAAATCGTCAAAGAACGCTACGGTTTTGAAAACATCATTACCAAAAGTGACCCGATGCAGGCGGTCCTGGATCAGGTTGCCCAGGCCGCAGAATCGGATGCCAATGTGTATATTGAAGGGGAGAGCGGGACCGGAAAAGAGCTGATCGCCAAAACACTGCATCTGGCCAGCGCGCGTAAAGATGGGCCCTTTGTGGCCATTAATTGTGCCGCCATACCCGAAACCCTTCTGGAAAGTGAACTATTCGGCTACCAGAAAGGCGCATTTACAGACGCCGCTCGAAATAAAAAAGGTCTTTTTTTACAGGCCCATCGGGGAACCTTTTTTCTGGATGAGATCTCGGAAATGGCACTATCGATGCAGGCCAAATTCTTACGGGTGTTGCAGGAAAAAGAATTTTATCCAGTCGGCGCCCAAAAGACGGTTAAAGTCAATACCCGCTTTATTGCCAGTTCCAACAAAAACCTGGAAGCAGAGGTTAAAAAAGGGGCGTTTCGGGAAGATCTTTTTTACCGCATTCATGTCATCGCCATACAGCTGCCACCGCTGCGCCGGCGCAAAGAAGACATTCCCCTGCTGGCCAATTATTTTTTAAACAAATACGTCCGGGAGACGCAAAAAGACATCGCCGGCTTTACGCCCTCGGCCCTGCAAAAGCTGATGTTACACGATTGGCCGGGTAACGTGCGCGAGTTGGAGAATACGGTTGAGTGTGCGGTTGCGCTGGCCACTGAGAATATCATTTCGGAAACGTCGATTCTAGCGGATCACAATGTGGCCGAAAGCGGCCTGCGGTCTCTGAAAGATGCTAAAGAGGATTTCGAGAAAAATTATCTAACCCAGTTGATTGAACTGACGGGCGGCAATGTTAGCCAGGCCGCTAAACTGGCCGGAAAATACAGGGCAGATCTGTATCAATTGTTAAAAAAATACGGTATCAAAGCAGCCGACTATCGCAAACCGCCCCAGCGCTGAATATTGCTTACCATTTTAATCCGTGGAGTGCATTTAATTCATAAAACCGCCGCTGCTGCCGGAAATTTTACTCTCGCGTACTTTTCGAACAATGCCGTTTTTCTCAAAATAGACATATAGATTGCAATTTTTTTTGTCCATTGCAACCCGCCCACCACCCATCGTATCGTTGCTGGATGACGTGAAGGCATTTCCACTGCCACGGCCGCTGGGTGATGTGACTTCATAAGAATACTTCCACAGCTCACCATGATTGAGGGCTTCCTCGACTTTGTCGGGATCACCAATGAGTTGCTTGACGTCCGCTTTGGATGACTTGCCCTGCTGAATCTGAGCAATAACCTTTGGATCACACACCTCTTTGTTTCCACGGGTTGAGCCGGCAAATCCAGATAATGCAACTGCCAGTATGAATAGACAAACCACCTGCGCGGTTATATGGTGCAGCTTCATGTTTTTACTCCTTTCCCATGACCGGCTAAAAAACGTGTATTCAGACCGTCATGCGCGTATGTTAAAAGATAATTTCGCTATGATGATTGACAACCCCAGGAGCATATACAACAGCGACCAGCGACATCAATCCTATTGACTTTTGCAGCCATACCAGAGACAAAAAAGGCAACAGGAGACGGATAATGAAATCTATTAAACTGGCAAGCATGGATTGTGAACAGGTCTGTAAGGAGATCGGTGATTTTGCTATCGCCACGGTGCGGCAGGCCGCTGCCAGCGGATGCGTGATCGGATTGTCCGGCGGAGTGGATTCAAGCACGGCGGCAGCCCTGATTAAAAACTGCTTTGATCGCTATAATGCCACAAATTCCAGAGCTGAGCAAACACTTGAGCTGGTGGGTTATATACTGCCGTCGAACGTCAATGCGACAAAGGACGAGACCGACGCCGTCTCAGTGGCCAAAAATCTGGGCTTGCGCTATGAGGTTCACAACATCGAAGCCCTGGTGGAATCGTTCAAATCAACCAATCCGGAAGCATTTGAAAGTAAATTCCATAAAGGCAACATGATCTCCCGAATCCGTGCCAATATTTTGTCAACTAAAGCAGCGACGGAAAATAAAACCCTGGCCGGAACCGGCAACCGGCGGGATCGAGAACGAAGTTATTGACCTCCTCGA
>CAZJHF010000022.1:0-19485 GCA_964545505.1 uncultured Desulfobacterales bacterium
CTGATCATCGATGAGCGATTTCCCGATTCTCTGGTGTACACTGAGATGTTCTATTAACAAAATGGTTCAAGGTTCAACGTTCAAAGGTTCATAGGTTAGAAATACCTGGGATAAGGAATGGCGAATCGATCAAAGTAAGGTCGCTTTCTGCTCCTATTAGAAACCTAGCATATATTATCATCCTTTAGGAAGCGGGAGTTGACGACCTTGAGGATGGGCTCCCAAACCTCTGAACTTCTGAACCCTGAACCTCTGAACCCTTGAACCCTGAACCTTTGAACCCGGTAAAAAAAGTAAGTATTGATCTCCAGGCTTTTTCTAGCTAACTTAGCTCTACGACTAATTGAACAAAAGGAGACGGTATGAAGTTTGAAGCCATTGGGCGCGAAACTGTTATTCTCGATCCCACCAACAACATGGAGCGCAAATCCATACCGAGTGAAATCCGTAAAGACCCGCTTACCGGCAGGACCTCGCGTATCTGTCACTTCATGCCCTTAAAATGGGAAAAACCGGATTTCGACCAACTGGTGGCCGGAACCCAGGAATACTGCCCCTTTTGCCCGGATAAGGTCATGAAGGTCACCCCGTGTTTCCCAGAGGATATCGTGCCCGAAGGTCGCATGGTGTTAGACGACAAAGTTCTGTTTCCCAACATCGCCCCATACGACAGCCTGGGCGCGTGTGCCACCTTCAGCGGTCAGCATTTTATTCCCATGACCGATATCACCCCTGGCCACATTGTGGATGCCTTTCGTCTGGCGATCCAATTTTTTCAGCGGGTTGAAGACATCCAACACCCGGAATCCGTATACCACCTGATTAACTGGAACTATATGCCCGCATCCGGCAGCTCGCTCATTCATCCGCATTTACAGGTATTTGCCTCTGCCTACGCACCCAATTTATTGCAAGAAGAGCTGAGCTGCGCCAAAACGTACTACCAGCAGCAGGGAACCAATTACTGGGATGATCTGGTTAAAACGGAAAAAGCCGGAGGCCGACGGTTTCTGGGCCGAATCGGCCGCACCAGCTGGCTGACCGTATATGCACCCCTGGGGGTCGCCGGAGATATAATCGCGATTGTCGACTCGGCAAACTGTACGCTGGATCTGACCGCTGAAGATGTTGAAGATTTAGCCCAGGGGCTCACAAAACTGATGAGCGCCTATGACAAAATGGGCGTCTACAATTTTAACATGAACTTTTTCCCCGGCGCCAGCGGGGATGACCACGCACGCTTTCATCTCGTGTTTTCACCACGTACCTTTTTCAACCAGGCCCTGGGCACGCCGGATGTCGGTGCCTTGCGCAATCTCTACAATGAAGGTATCTGTATGGCGTTTCCGGAGGAAATCAACGAAAAGCTGAAACCTGAATTTTAAAGGAGGAGCACCGCTATGGAATTTAAGGAAGTTGTCAAAGCCAGAAGGAGTTGCCGCGCATTTGAATCCGATCCCGTCCCCCAGGATCAATTGACCGCCATCCTGGAAGCCGGCCAGTGGGCGCCAAGTCCCATGCATGCCCTGCCCTGGGAATATATTGTCGTCACCGATGCCGGGGTAAAAAAGAAAATCAGAGAGGTTTCTGAAGCAGCCAAACAGGCTGTCCTTGACGGCGGTGGACCCGGATTTGCGGCCAAATATCCAATGGATTTTTTGGAGCAAGCGCCCGTATTGATCGTCGTGGTGTTTGATCCGACGAAGAAAGGATTAGGAGATTTTTTTAACCAGAAATTCGGAGCCATACAGGCCGTTTCCACCTGCGTTCAAAACATAATGCTGGCTGCTGCGGAATACGGACTGGGGTCTTTGTTTTTTACCTGGTTTGATCCTGAAAAAATGCAACCGGTTTTAAATATCCCCGAAAACCTTGAAATTGCAGCCATCATTCCGATTGGAAAACCCAAAGGCGAGGTAAAAGCGCCACCCCGCAAGGCGCCCAAAATTCACCACGAGGGATTTAGTGCTTCCGAATAGAGCTGTTTTAGCGTGCAGGTCGATTGGAGCGTGGATGGGTTGGCACTCAGGTCATGGCGTTAAGGCGCGTCTTTGTCCTTGGTAATCCGACGGCGTTCTTCGTCCCGAATTTCGCGCCTCAGGAGCTTGCCCACCTTTGACTTGGGCAACATATCGCGAAACTCAATGTAACCGGGGACCTTGTAAGATGCCAGACGGTCGCGGCACCATTGCAGGAGTTCTGCGCCTCCGACGCCGCGGGCGTCTTCTTTCAACACCACAATGGCCTTGACCCGCTCACCGACTTTCTCATCGGGCACGCCGACCACACAGGCACCAATTACGGTGGGATGGTCCTGCAGCACGGCTTCGACCTCCGAGGCCGATATCCTGAAGGCCTTGTGCTTGATGATGTCCGCCGAGCGCTCCACATAAATGATTTCGCCGTCTTCATCCTGGCGCACATAGTCGCCCATGCGATAATAGGTTTTGCCGTTGAGGTCAATATAGGCCTGCCGGGTTTCTTCAGGTTTGTTCCAGTATTCTTTGAGGGTATAGGGTGATGTGACCAGTAACTCACCGATTTCACCGCTCGCAGCCGGTTCAAGTGTTTCGGGATCAACCACAATGCATTCCCTGCTTTTCAGGGGAAGCCCCAGCGTCGTGGGCTTGGGGTCTTCATTAATGCGGCTGTAAGTTACGTGGCCGGCCTCGGTGGAGCCATAAACCTGATAAATGGGTACGCCCAAAAGTTCTTTCCAGCGGTTAAACACTTCAATGGGCAACACATCGCCGCCGCAATAACAATAGCGCAAAGAGCTGAGATCATATTTGTCCAGGCGATCGTTTTCAAGGATCATGCGATACAGTGCCGGAACACCCAGAAGCCAACGCACGCGCTTGCGCTGGATAGTTTCAAGGATGGCATCGACCTGGGGCACCGGCATCAGCACGGCGGTATTGCCTTTGTTAAGCCCCACCGCTATAAACAACCCCAGAGCCATGATATGAAAAAGCGGGTTAATCGCAATATAAACGTCCGCGCCCTCTTTGAGGTGCCCTGCGGCCACATCATCGGTGACATCGTTGACATAGGATACCATGCCGATGTGATTGCCGGGAACACCCTTGGGAAAGCCGGTCGTACCGCCGGTATATAATATGTATGCCAGATCTTTCCAGGCATCGATCTCAACCGCAGATGACATCCGAGCATGATTGAGCAGTTTTTTAAATGCGTATACACCCTCAGCCCGCTCGACTTTGCCATTGGGTATTTTATCAAAAAGAATGCCCAGATAACGTTTCCAAAAAGGCAGAAGATCAACCAGGTTGGTGACAATGATACGTTTGAGCCCGGAATCGGCAAACACTTCGCTGGCATAACAAAAGTTGGTATCCTGGCAGATGATGGTTTCGGCCCCGGAGTCCTTGATCATATAATCGAGTTCATGGGAGGTATAAATGGGCGACACCGGCACAAGCACAGCCCCCATTTTCTGAATACCCAGAAAGGCAATGACCCACTGAATGCAATTGGGAATGTAAATCATCACCCGATCGCCTTTTTTAACGCCTAAGTCCTGCAGGGCGCCGGCAAAGCGTTCACTGAGTTCCCTTAATTTGGAAAATGAAAAGTGCTGCCCCAGATAAACAACGGCAGTGTTATCCGGATAGCGCTCACTCATCTGATCGAAACGCGTGAAGGTCAATTCATTTTCCAGGCTTTTTTCATCCAGGCTCATGTCTTTAGTCTCTCCAGCAAAACATCAACCGATTTTATTTAAAGCTGTCTTAAAAATAGTAGATCACGTCCAAGGGCAAGGCGCAAACCAATTCAAAAGTGGAGCATACACGATAGTATTCGAGCATTTTGAATTGGTTGATGCACACCTTAGTATTTATAAAAATAGATGTGTAATCCATTTATCCTGGAGAACACAGCCCTTGGGCGTTAGATGCATTTTTAAGACAGCTTTTAGATGCCGAAATAGGCGGATCTAACATCTGGATTATTCATCAGCTCATCGCGCGTGCCTTCCAGAACCGCGGCACCGTTTTCCAGAATAAAGGCGTAATCGACAATCGGTAAGACGGGGCGGGCATACTGTTCAGTCACAATAATGGAAATGCCCATCTCATCCCGAATTTCCTTGGTGGCCCGCACCAAAACCGCCTGAATTAAGGGGCTCAGCCCTAAAAGCGGTTCGTCGAGCAGCAGCAATTTCGGCTGCGCCATAAGCGCTCTGCCGATGGCCAGCATTTGCTGTTCACCGCCGCTTAAAAATCCGCCAATTCTTTTTTGTAATTTTTCAAGTGCCGGAAAGACTTTAAAAACATAGGCCAGGGTGTCTTTAGCCTGGGACGAAGATGCCAGATAGCCCCCGATCCTCAAATTATCCAGGACGCTGCACTCTTTGAAGATTCGGCGCCTTTCCGGGCAGAGCACAATCCCTTTTTTCGCTCTTTTACTGGGCTTCAGGACCGTAATATCTTCACCCAGATAGCGAATATCGCCTAAAACACTGATGCGCTCGCCACCGGCCATTTCCTCTTTTTTACGGATATCTTCCATGATACCCGACAGGGTGTACATCAGGGTGGACTTGCCGGCGCTGTTGGCGCCAAAGACGCCGACAATCTGGTTTTCTTCACACCTGATGCTGACGTTATTGAGGGCCAGCATGTTTTCGTAAAACACCATCAGCTGATTCGCCTCAAGCATGCGCCATTACCTCCTCAACGTCCTCGGATCCGAAATAGGCCTCTTTTACTTTTTCGTCTGCCATCACTTCTTCGGCCGTGCCTTCGATGAGCTTTTCACCGAAATTAAGCACCATAATCCGGTTGGCCACCTGAAACAGCTCCCTGAGGCGATGTTCGATCATGATCAGGGTGATGCCCTCCATCTGCAGGCGTTCCACCAGCGGTACCATGCTGGCAATTTCACTCATACTCAGGCCCGAAAAAACCTCATCACAGATAATCACTTTCGGATTTAATGCCAGACAGCGCGCGAGCTCCAGTCGCTTGAGATAGCCGGTGGGCAGGTTAGACGCCTTTTTATAAGGCACAAAGGATTCACGCTCAAAACCCAATTCCTCCAATATATCAATACTGACCGTATTGCGGTCCCCCAGCTTGCCGCCGCCTCTCCAACCACCGGTCCGCTTGGCCCGTGGCGAGAAAAGAGGGATGACCAGATTCTTATAAGCCGGAAGGCTGTAGTACGGGCGCATGATCTGAAAGGTGCGCGTAATACCCATGTCGGCGATTTTGTGCGGGGGTTTGCCGGAAATTTTTTTACCCCTATAAAGAACCTCACCGCCAGTCAATTCAATAAAACCGGTAATACAGTTGACCAGGGTCGTCTTACCGGACCCGTTCGGACCGATGATGCCCAGTATTTCGTTTTCGTGCAGATCGAAACTGACCTCATTTAAGGCATAGATGCCCCCGAAGGATTTGGTCACCTCATTAATCTGCAACAGCGGTGTTGTCGATGTGCTCATACTTTAATCCACTTTTCAAATTGATGATATTTGCGTTGGCCATAAACCATGATACCTTCGCTGCGAAAAATAATGAACGCCAGTAGAATCAGGGCATAAAATACGATGCGCAGAGTCCCAAACGCCCGCAGCAATTCTGAAATGGGCACCAGAATAAAGGCGCCCAGTACCGGGCCCACCAGCGTCCCGGAGCCGCCAATGACGGTAGCGGCTATGGGCAGAATGGAAAAATCCAGGGCCAGCGTCGACAGACCGGCCCACATATACAGATGAACCAGGTAGGCGCCTGCCAGACAACCGATCCCCGATGCAATAAAGACCGCTATGCATTTGTAATAGGTCACGCTGATCCCCGACGCCCTGACCGATTGGTCATTGTCCTTAACCGCTCTGAAAACCAAACCAATATCCTGGTTGACCAGTCGGCGGGTGCCGAAAAGCAGCAACAGAACCATTACAATGATAAAATACTGCTCCATCCAGCGGTTGGTAAAACTCTCGATGCCGATTATCCCATCGGTTCCACCCAGGATATCGAGCGCTTCGATGACACGTGCCAACAGCAGCGGATACATCAGGGTGACAATCGCAAAATAAACGCCTCGCAGCGGAAGGCAGGGAAGCAAAAGCACGGTACAAATTGCCGCACCCAGCAGGGTAGCAATCGGAATCGTTAAAAGCGGGGGCAATCCAAACGACGTGTTGAGAATG
Source organism: uncultured Desulfobacterales bacterium (assembly GCA_964545505.1). Classification (GTDB taxonomy): domain Bacteria; phylum Desulfobacterota; class Desulfobacteria; order Desulfobacterales; family JAHEIW01; genus JAHEIW01. The sequence continues at coordinate 6,182 of CAZJHF010000022.1, forward strand.
GCAGCAATATAGCTGCCCGTTCCGATAAAAAAAGCGCCGCCTAAAGACACCAGACCCACATAATGCGCCAGAAAATCAAAACTCAACGCCAGGAGGGCATAAATGCAGACAATCGATATCACCCGTTGCCAGTACATGGAGGGCATCACCAGCGGTAGAATCAGCAGACCGCCGATCAGCGCAACTCTGGGTAAAAACAGATAAAACAGTTCTCTCCAGGACATCAAGGCATAGATTCCTTCAGAACGGACTTTGATACCCCGGTCCAGTCTTTCCTTGCGGCGTTGCTCTCTTATTTCTGTCATACGCGTTCTTCCAGCTCTTTCTGGCGTCCAAACAGCCCGGACGGTCTTAAAATCAGCGTAATGATAATCGCCAGCAAGGCAACCACCATCTGATAATGAGCCCCCAGGTAAACGACGGTTAGAATTTGTGCAAAACCGATGATAAAAGCCGCCAGCACGGCACCAATCCAGCTTCCCAGACCGCCGACAATGCAAACCGCGATGGCTAAAATCAAAACATTATAGCCTGCTTCAACGACAATGTTTCCCAGGGGAAGCAGCACAACGGCGGCCAGGGCGGCCAGCATGGAACCGAATCCCATAGCGGCCAGCGCCATCAGGTCTGAATCGATTCCCAGCATCATGGCGGCACGCTCGTCCTGTGCCATGCCGCGTAGAGCCAGACCGACGCGCGTATAACGGGTAAACAGCCACAGCACCGCAACAACCGCCGCGCCGATGCCGACCACCAGCAAACGCTGGTAATCCACCGGTACACCTGCAATTTCAGTGCTGCCTTCGATAAAGGCCGGCAGGGTATAGGTCATGCCCCTGAATCCGCCCCAGCGGAGGCCTTCTAAAATGGCCAGTCCGATGGCATAAGTGGCCATAATTTCCGAGATCTCCATACCCCGGATCCGAATGATGACGAACTGGTAAATTAGGGCACCGATAATCCCGGTGACCAGCATCGCCAGCAGGATACTGATCAGATAATTCAACTCCAGCGTGTTGACAAACGTCCAAGTAATAAAGCCACTGAGCACGTAGAGGGCACCATGGGCAAAATTGGGCAAACGACTGACGCCGTATACCATGGCAAATCCCAGGGCAAATAGCGCCAGGGCGACACTGTTTATGGTACCGTAAATCAAAATTTGCATGGTATTAACAGGAAAACACAGGCGTGAATCGGGTCGAAGGCACTGCGTAGACAGCACCTTCAACCCGCATAACTGGTATTTTATTGTATTTCTATAATTTGCTTAGCTTGCACTATTTAAATTTAATCTCGACTTCACAAAAATTTTCATGCAAGCTTCAGGTTTTATTTTTTCATCCATGGCGGCAATTGAATGCTGCCCTTGGCGATGCTTTTGGGATATACGACAACCCGTTTGCCGGCCTGCCACTGCAGAATGCTGCCCACTGCACCGGTTTCAGGATCTTTGGCCGGAATGACCTGGTGGCTTTTGGGGTCAAATTTTAAACGCCCGTAGACGCCCATCACATCGGTTTTTTCCAGCTCGACCACAATCTTGTCCGAATCGAGGCTGCCGGCACGCTCGATGGCATCCCGCAGGACATAGATGGCCATATAACTGCTGGAGCCGCCTAACCCCTCGGGAGCGACGCCCCACCGCTTGGCGTAAGCGTTATAAAACTTCATGGTCCAGGGCGTAGCTTCAGAAGGCGCGTTGCCGGCATTGACCACATTACACAGGGTATATTCGCCTTTACCATCTGTGGCTTTCCAGAAACCAGGCTGCTCGGCGGCTGCCAGGGTGGAGCCGAACGGCAGAGCCGGAATTTTCATTTCATACCATTGCTTCAGTAAAATGGCGCTTTCGGGCATATCCATCCAGATATTGATAATTTCGGTTTTGCTTTTTTTGGCTTTAAGCAAACCCATGGAAAAGTCAGTGGCGCCGGTGGGGTAAATCTCCACGCCGGTCACATTCCAGCCCTTTTTGGTGGCGACCGCATTCATGACTTTAGCCGCACCGCGCGCATGGGAGACATCCTGGGCAATAATAAAAAGGTTGTTAAAGCCATATTTTTCCTTCAGTTCGGTAAAATTGGCAAACATCTCGCCCACCAGGTTTTTGGCTTCACCATGAATGCGAAAACAGTACTTGTACTTGTCATATTCTTTGGCCACCAGGGCGTGATATTTGGGCGTCAAAACACCGGTGGTCAGGATCGAAACCTTTTTGTATTTGCTTAAAAGCGGCATGGCGGCCAGGGCGGCCTCGGAACGCACCGGTCCGCCGACGATAAAATCAGCTTTTTTATCCAGAATCAGCTTTTCGACCGCCAGCAGGGCCTCGCTCACCGGAACACCCGGCTCCAGATCGCGCGTATCGATAACCTCTAATTTGAAAGGCCGTTTGGTGCCACCCACGTTTACGCCGCCGGCGGCATTGATTTCTTCAACAGCCAGTGTAAAGGCCCTTTCAGGGCCCCATCCATACAAAAAAGCGGTTGAAAGCGGCGCCCCAATGACAATGGGTTTTTCCGCCGCCAGGGCTGCGTTGGCCGGCAGAATTAGAAAAACTGCCAATAAGAAGATCATGAGCATTTTCATATTCTTGACGATCATGGTAAACCCTCCTTTTCCTTGTTGAAAATGGGTTATGGGGGAATAGACAACAGCATTATAGAAAAATGAAACCGCTATCCTCGAATGAAATGGTTTTGGGTTCGAATATGCTGTGTTGCCAAAACTGCAGCAGCAGTATGGACCAATGGTTGATGTTCTATCGACTGGGTTATTGAATGTCAAGCCATTAATATAATGAATAAAATTCATTGAAGGCAAAAAAATTACACTCAGCCCAAAATGGAATTGAATTGCATTTGATTTAATGCCAAACTCAGCTGCAGACAAAGGTCCATACGAACGGTTCGGGATGCAAACTCGTCAGATTAAAGGAAAAACATTTTTAAATATAAAAGTAGCTTATCGCCCTATTGAAACAATTGACATAAGTCAAAATTAACGTATGCTCTTGGCGTGGTGCAGGAGCGGATGAATCTGCTCAACGGAGGAACACATAAATTGGGTGAACTAAGTGAGTTCTCTCTTAAATATCGACTGTTTTTAAAAATCTATCCCTGGCGGCGCATCGGCTCGATTCCGTGGGTACCGTTGCAAAAGCCTTTAAAAGACAGCCGTGTGGTGTTGATTTCAAGTGCCGGATTTGTTCTGCCAGACCAAAGGCCGTTTGATGAATCGATTCGCGGCGGTGATTTCAGCTTCCGTGAAATTCCCTCTGACACGGATGTCTCCACTTTGATCGACACGCACCGTAGCGATCTTTATAATCATGCCGGACTCAAGCAGGACCCCAATCTGGCGTTTCCCATAAACCGCATGCAGGAATTAGAACAATCGGGGCGCATTGGTTCAGTCAACCACCGTCATTTATCATTTATGGGATCGATTACCGCGCCCAAGCGTTTGGTAAATAAAACGCTCCCGCAGGCTGCAAATCTGCTCAAAACAGATGCCGTCGATGTAGCATTGCTAACACCGGTTTGACCGATCTGCAATCAGACCGTGTGTCTGATCGCAGCCGGTCTTGAGCATCACGGTATCGCCACCGTCGCCATCCAATCGTTGCGCCGTGTGGCTGAAAAAATCAGGCCGCCGCGTGCTTTAGCGGTTCCGTTTCGCCACGGGTATGCATTGGATACGCCCGATGACCCGCTAAAACAGCATGCGGTTATCGAAGCCGCCCTTAAAATGTTTGAAGATCAAAACCTGCAACCACCGGCCATCGTCGATTACGTGCCAAATGAAGAAAAATAAAGTAACCACGGACCCACACAGACACGCACAAACAATTTGCCTAAGCAACATCTTTGATTCTAAAAATAGTCTGTGAATGTCCGTGTAAGTCTGTGGCTAAAACGATAAGAAGGAATAGCTATGAAATTTAAAAAAATCGAATTTGAAAACAAAGACGGCCAGGTTCTTTCGGCACGTCTCGACTTCCCGGTCAGCGGCAAGCCGGCGGCATACGCCCTGTTTGCGCATTGCTTTACCTGCTCTAAAAACATCAAGGCCATTGCCCACATTACGCGGGCGCTTAACCGCGAAGGCATCGCCGTGATGCGCTTTGACTTTACCGGACTCGGTGAGAGCGAAGGCGATTTTGCCGATACCAATTTTTCTTCAAACGTTGAAGACCTGATCGATGCCGCTGAATTTTTGCACGCGCACTATCAAGCGCCTGACATATTAATTGGCCATTCATTTGGCGGGGCTGCCGTACTGCAGGCTGCCCGGCACATTCCCTCCTGCCGGGCGGTCGTCACGATTGCCGCTCCGGCCGACCCACGGCATGTGACCCAGACCCTTGGCAGCGCAACCCGGATCATTCAAAGCCGTGGTGAAGCCGAAGTCAGCCTGGCGGGCAGAACCTTTAAGCTAAAGAAACAATTTTTAGACGATCTGCAGTTAGTCAATATGAAAGATGTTCTGAAAAACTTAAACCGCGCCCTGCTGGTGTTGCATTCACCGATTGATGAGACCGTCGGTATCGAAAATGCCGCCCAGATTTTTCAGGCCGCCCGGCATCCGAAAAGCTTCATTTCCCTCGATCAGGCCGACCACCTCCTAACTCACCAGGCGGATTCACTGTATGCCGGTGCCGTCATCGCGGCCTGGACCGGCAAATACATCCATGTTTCTGACGGGGATCAACCCTCCGGTGATGATGCCCAACATCAGGTCACCACTCAAATTGGCAGATCGGGCTATGTTACCGATATCATGGCGGCCGGCCACAGCCTGGTGGCTGATGAGCCCCCCTCAATGGGTGGCACCGATCTGGGCCCGGCACCCTATGATCTGTTGATGGCAGCCCTGGGAACCTGTAAAGCCATGACCCTGCGCATGTATTCAGACCGCAAGCAATGGCCGCTGGAAGCTGTAAGCGTGCAATTGAACCATAAAAAAATTGATGCCGCAGACTGTGAGTCCTGCGACACAAAAGAAGGCCGGCTGGATCAATTTGATTGCGAAATCGACGTGACTGGAGAGCTGGATGATCAGCAAAAAAAGCGACTCCTGCAAATTGCCGATCGCTGCCCGGTGCATCGCACATTGCATTCGGAGATTATCGTCCGGTCGAAGCTAAAAAGTAATTAGGGCTTATAGTCCCAGGAGGTGTCGGGTGTCAGGTGTCAGCTTCAAAGGTTCCGGGTTCAGAGGTTCCCGGCTTCGCTTTAGCAAGCTTCCGGCTTCGCACTTACGATCTATGCCGCGACAAGTCACCGCGGCAAGCAGAGTTCAAGGGTTATAGCCCTTCGCTACTCGCTTCTGGCGGATCAATCCTTAATAGAATACTCTTGTTTCTCATATCGGTCATCTGATCATTGTTATCCAACCTCTGAACCTTTGAACGTTGAACCTTGAACCGGAAGACTGACACCTAAAATATGATGAGTTGTCGCGGATGGAATATTGAATAAAGGTTTTAACAATGGACAAAATGGATTTACCGGTTATCCCATCTGACCGCGCAGATGACCTGCATCATCTGGAAATCGCGGCAGAAGCAGATCTGGTGCTTTTTATGGCGGGCAACCAATTCATGGTCATGCCCGAAATCATCTCGACTTTTCAAACCCGATATCCGGAAATTAAAAAAATTTTCTATGAAACGCTCCCACCGGGCCTGGAACTCAAACAGATACTGGCCGGGGGAGCCCTGTGGCAAAACAAACCGTTTACTGTCTATCCGGATGTTTACAGCTCGGTTAATCAAAATGCCATGCAGGTTTTAGCCCAACAAGGGCATATCCGGCCTGAGGACGAACATTTGTATTTGCACAACCGCCTGACATTGATGGTCCCCCGGGGCAATCCGGCTAAGATTACATCGGTCAACGATCTGGCAAGAGATGATGTCCGCATCTCACAGCCGGACCCTGAAAATGAAGATATTGCTTATCACATCATCGAGATGTATCGCCAGGCAGGTGGCAACAATCTTGTCAAACGCATCATGGAAGAAAAGCGGACCCAAGGCACAACATTTTTTACCCTTGTCCATCACAGGGAAACACCGCTGCGCATTGCAAAGAAAACGGTGGACGTCGGACCGGTCTGGGTGACGGAAGCTGTCCAGGCCCGCGCAAGCCGCCTCGCATTTGATGCGATCGAACCCGGCAGCCAGCTGGATCAGCGGGATAAAATCAACTATTTTATTTGCCGTTTAAAAAATGCTGCGCATCCTCAAAACGCCCAAAAATTTATCGATTTCATTCTTTCACCTGCCGCCCGGAATATTTATGAAAACTTCGGTTTTGTACCTCACCCACCCTAAACAGAAAGACAGATGAAATCGATGACCGTTACTGCGATATGCACGGCTTCCAAAAACAGCCTGCGCGCTGGATTCGCATAGAATCGAAACGGCTGCTTTTTAGCATAGCACCAGGATAAAGCCCGATGATTGGCGGGGTTACGGGTTGACACCGGCAATGTTCTTTACTAATCTCCACTAAGCGGCGTGCAACACGCGTCTATTGGCTGTAGCCCTAACTATCCAAGCGATGCCGCCCCTGATCACTATGAACAAAATCGTCTCCAAAATGCTGGCCGGCGGAGTTATCCTGTTGCTGATGGTGATGTCGGGCATTTATGACCTTACCCGGGCAGAACAGCGTTTCATTGATCATGGCAATGGAACTATCACCGATCGCAAACTCGGGCTCATGTGGGCCAAAACTGATAATCAGGCCGATATCTTCTGGAATCAGATTCAAGATTGGTTGACAGATGATTTTCCGGACACCATCCCGCAATTGTATGAAAACTGGCGCCTCCCGACAGCCGCGGAGCTGCAAAGCCTTTTTGTGGAGGATGCCAAATATCAGGGGTATCAAACGCATTGCGGCCATCCGGTCAAAATTGTTCCTCAAATTCGACTCAGCTGTCTCCTTATCTGGACCTCGGATATGGCCCTGGGGCTGCCGATCGTATTCGACTTCAACCTGGGAAGTGCATTTAGCGTTGACTTGCATGATAACAAAGGCTGCCGGGTGCTGCCGGTGCGCTCGCTGCAACAGTAATGTATCCGTGCCGAACTCCAGCTGCTTATGATTAAATGATAAAAAAAAGTGAAAGATTAACTTCGGGATCGGTTGCAGTTGTTGGCATCCCCTTCGATGCCTTTTCGTCTTTTATGCGTGGCGCTGCCCACGCTCCGGCTCAAATTCGCGCGGTCATGCACGCCGGTGCGTGCAATCTGTGCTCGGAATCCGGCATCGACCTGGCAGACCGGCCCGAGTTTATTGACCTGGGCGACATCGACATCGACGACGAATCAAAGGCGATTGAAAGCATTGAAGCCACCACCAGCGACCTGCTGAATCGCGATATTCGGCTCATTTCGCTGGGCGGCGATCATGCCATCACCTATCCGCTTTTAAAATCCTATCATAAAAAATTTGGCCGACTCGAAATTGTGCACCTGGATGCACACCCTGACCTGTATGAGAGCTTTGACGGTAACCGCTTTTCGCATGCCTGCCCTTTTGCGCGAATCATGGAAGAAAAGCTGGCATCGCGTCTGGTTCAAGTCGGAATTCGTACGCTTAATCCGCACCAGAAACAGCAGGCCGAACGTTTCGGCACGGAAATAATCACCATAACACAACTGAAAAACGTATCCGGAATGCAATTGAATGGTCCGCTGTACCTCTCAATTGATATAGACGTTCTTGATCCGGCATTTGCCCCCGGCGTCTCTCACCATGAACCCGGCGGCTTGACGACCCGGCAGTTGATCGATTTAATTCAGCGCTTGCAGGCCCCGATCGTTGGCGCCGATATCGTTGAGTATAATCCCAAACGCGACCTGTCGGACATGACCGCGATGGTGGCTGTTAAAATCCTCAAAGAGGTCGCTGCCCGAATGCTTGAAATACCGCCAGACCCCCCTCTTCAAAGGACCGCGCAATGAGCCCGGCTCAGATGGATAAAAAACTTTTCGGAAAAACCAATCAAACCGTGACCCGCACGGGTTTGGGCGGCGAAGGCATCCTGCGAACTCACGGGCACGACGCGCAAGCGCAGGCTGTTATCCGGGCGGCCATCGACCAAGGAATCACTTATTTCGATTCCGCCCGCGTTTATGCCGACAGCGAACGTTATTACGGCAGCCTCTGGAAAAACCACCCGGAGATCCGTAGCGCTATATTTCAGGCCAGCAAATCGGCCAGCCGCGACAGAGATGGCGCGATGGCTGATCTGAACCAATCTTTAGAGCGTTTGCAAACAGACTATCTGGATTTATGGCAGATTCATGATGTCCGCAGCACCGCTGATATTGAAATGATATCAGGGGCCGGCGGCGCTCTGGAAGCATTTGTGGATGCCAAAGCCGCCGGTAAAGTCCGCGCCATCGGTGTAACCGGGCATCATGATCCCCATATCCTGACACAGGCACTGCGGCAATGGCCGCTTGACACAGTGATGCTGCCGGTCAATCCGGTGGAGGAAATTCTGGGCGGGTTTTTAACTGAAACCTTGCCGGCGGCCAGAGAAAAGGGGTTGGGCGTTATTGGAATGAAAGTTCTGGGCGCCTCGCATTTTCTTTTACCCCGGGCGCAGATCACAGCAAACATGCTGATCCGGTTCGCCCTGTCATGTGATATTGATGTTGCCATAGTGGGTTGCGCGTCGCCTGCGGAGGTCGAAACACTGGCCGCCATTGGACGCACAGCAACGCCGTTTGCGCAAGCAGAGCGTCAATCTGTCCTGGATGTTTTCAAACCGATTGCCGCTCAAATGGCGTATTACCGGGGAGTGCTTTGATGATTGATATAAGCAAGATAGATTATGCGCTTTTGGATCAACCGGCCATATCAAATGTCCTGTTTCATCCGCGTCCCGAATTCGGGCAATCCGAATCGGCAACAGACAAAAACCGCATCATGATCCCGGTTGAAGCCGATATTCATATCGGCGCCCGATTTCACCTCGTCGAACGCTCTGCTGTGAATATTCTTTTCTTTCACGGCAATGGCGAAATTGTCGCTGATTATGATGAATTCGGCCCCATCGTCAATCAACTGGGTATCAATTTTCTGGCCGTTGATTATCGCGGTTATGGTCGTTCCAGCGGCCACCCCACGGTAACGGCCATGATGCGCGATAGCCATGTTATTTTCGACTTTGTCAGCCAATGGCTTTCAGAGCACGACTATACCGGCCCGCTGGCGCTGATGGGCCGATCTCTGGGTAGCGCATCTGTGCTGGAACTGGCATCGCATTACGCTGCTCAAATCGATGGCCTGGTGGTCGAAAGCGGCTTTGCCCGCTCTGCCCCTCTGCTGCATATTTTAGGTATAAATGCTGCAAAAATCGGCTTTGAGGAGACCATGGGTTTTCAAAATGCAGCTAAAATCCGCACTTTTCACAAGCCGACCCTGATCATTCACGCCGAGCATGATCATATTATCCCCCACTCAGAAGGCGTCCTGCTGTTTGAAACATGCCCGGCTGCCGAGAAAACCCTGATGACAATTCCCAATGCAAATCACAATGATATTTTCATGCGCGGTTTGCAGGATTACCTGGCCGCCCTTTCAAAATTTGCCAGGGGGCTCACAACCGATACAACCGCCTAAGTTTCTCGGCCCGGCGCCCGATCCCTTATTACTCAAAATTTACCGAACAAACCGATTTTTCTTAATTTTCCTTAAGTTTATGTCTCGTGGAGACGATAACCATTAATAGCATCAAGAAGACATCCCCGGCGAGGGGATCAGGCTGCTATGTATAAAATTATAAACATTTCTGGTATCTTATAGTATTTTCTGTTTGGAAGTGGAAAGCTGGAGTCACATCAAATGGGCCTTAAGCATATTAATGACCTAAAACCGGGCATGATTCTGGATGAAAAAGTCAGGGATATTAACGGACGCCTGCTTTTGAAAAAGGATAAGGTGATTCAGTCGTCTCATATCCGAATTTTTAAGATCTGGGGGGTTACTGAGGTCAACATCCAGGGAAACAACGGTGACAAAAGCCCTTCTAAAGGTCCACAAAACCCTGAAAAACTTGAGAAAATTGAAGAAAATACCAGAAATCTGTTCTGCCACGTTGATATGGAGCATCCGGCGATCAAAGAAATTTTCCGAATATCTGTTGAATTTCGCAGCAAGCACAATCTTGATGACAATGACAAAATGATTGCTCTGGCAGAGGTTGACAACCCGGCAAAAGGAAACGGCAATAATTTTCTGCACAAATTGAGAAATAAAAAGATTACACTGCCGGAAATACCGTCAATTGTTTTCGAATTAAACGAAGTTATTGCCAATCCCCTATCATCGGCAGAGGATGTTGCGCAGGTTGTTCAGCGCAGTCCAAGTTTAACGGCTCTGTTGTTAAAAATCGTCAATTCTCCTTTTTACGGGTTTCCATCCAAAATCGACAAAATATCGCTGGCGGTAACCCTGATCGGCACCCGTGAAATCTCCGGCCTGGCGCTGGGTATCAGCCTGATCTCATTGTTTAACAAAATTCCAAAGGAGATACTGAGCATGTACTCCTTTCTGAGGCATAGCCTTGCCTGCGGCATCATTTCGCGTATTCTAGCCGCACATAAAAGCATACCTCAGACAGAACAGCTGTTTGTCTCCGGGTTGCTGCATGATCTGGGTCGCTTGATTCTTTACAGTTATTTCCCCGATGAATCTCGCAATATATTAAGCCGTGCGCGATCTTCCAATATGCTGCTGTACAGGCAGGAAACAGATTATCTGGGCTGCAACCATACCCATCTGGTCAAACACCTTTTACAGCAATGGAAACTGCCCATGGTCCTGGAAAACAATGTGTTTTTCCATCATAGCCCCCAGGACGCTCAGCAACCGCTGCCCGCCACCCTGGTTCATCTGGCCGATATCATTACGAACGGATTGGGCATTGGTACCAGCGGTGAGCGCTTTGTGCCGCCCCTGGACAATGCCGCCTGGGAAAATCTGGAATTATCACCGAACTGTTTTGACGTGGTGACCAAACAGGCCACCCATCAATATTTTGCATTAGAATCCATGTTGGACATGTAAATCGCTCATGAATGAAGCTGCCACCATACAGATGGACGCCGAAAAACTTCTGGCTCGAATTGATTATCTTGAAGAAAATCGTCGTTTTATCCAGAATGCCCTGGAAATGGCCCTGTCGCTGGGCGATTTTCAGGAGAATATCAACAAGGGTTACGGGCCCGAGTATATTTTACAGGAAGCCGATAAACGCATCAGTCATCTGATTCCATTTGAGGCCAATGCGCTCTATCTGGTTGACCAGGAAAATTCAAATTTCAATTTATCAGTATGCAATCAAGAAAAACTGGAAAGCTTTATTCAGGCGGAAGTCAATCACATGATCGATCAGGGCTATTTTGCCTGGGCCATTCGGGAAAAGCGCGGCGTTTTGGTATCTTCCAGGGACCACAGTCGCAAATTTGTCTTACACGTCATTGCCACGTATTCACGCATCCGGGGTATGTATGTCGGGTTACTGCCTGAAAAAAACAGCAAAATCCCCGATACTTCTCTGACCCTGTTGTCGATTATTTTGCTCAATACCGCCAATGCCCTCGAAAGCCTCGAATTCTATTCGCTGCTGCGCAACCAGAACGAAGTCCTTGAACAAATGGTTGAAGAGCGCACCCAGACCCTGGCCAAATATGAGCGTCAGCTGCAGCAAGTCCTCAAGATACAGGCCATTGGCACCCTGGCGGGCGGTATAGCCCATGATTTCAATAATATCTTATTTCCGATCGTCGGCTACACTGAATTAACCATGGATGAAGTGCCGGCGGACTCGGTGGCCCATAACAACCTGGAAGAGATTCTCAAAGCCGCCAATCGTGCCAAGGAACTGGTCAAGCAGATTTTAACGTTCAGCCGGCAAAGCGGCCAGGAGCGCAAACCGGTGGAGGTTCAACAGGTTGCTAAAGAGGCGCTCAAGCTGTTGCGCGCATCGATTCCGGTGTCTATTGAAATTGTGCATGACATCGATGAGAACTGCGCGCCTGTAATGGGAGATGCCACCCAGATTCATCAGGTAATCATGAATCTTTGTACCAATGCCTACCAAGCGATGCAGGACACAGGCGGCAAGCTGCAAGTCCGCCTCAAAGAAATCTATGTCGAATACGACCACACGGTTCAAAAAATCGGCATGCAGCCCGGCAGGCATGTTCAGATACAGGTCAAAGATGAAGGCTGCGGAATGGACGCCTCGGTACTCGATCGGGTTTTTGAGCCCTACTATACCACCAAAGAACAGGGCAAAGGCACCGGGCTGGGGTTATCGGTCATACACGGTATCATTAAAAACCACCGCGGTGATATCACCGCCACCAGCTCGCCGGGAAACGGCGCGGTTTTCACGGTACTGCTGCCGGTGATCGAGGATGGGGATGTTCAGACCGAACATGAACCGATTAATGGCGCTGAAAAGGGGTGCGAACATATTCTGTTAGTCGATGATGAAGAGCAAATCGTTTCCATGGAGCGACAGATGCTCGAAAATCTGGGTTACAAGGTCACCGCCCGGACCGATAGCGCCGAAGCGTTCAAAGAATTTTCGAAACATCCCCAGGATTACGACCTGGTGATTACGGACATGACCATGCCGCACATGAGCGGTGATGAGCTGGCTCAAAAATTGTTGGACGTCAAGCCCGGCATCCCGGTGATTTTATGCACCGGTTTTAATGAAGATATCACCGAAGAAAAAGCGCTGGAAATGGGTATTCAAAAATTCATCATGAAGCCGGTCATCAAAAACGACCTGTCCACCTCCATACGCAGCGTCCTGGACCAACACCTGCCGAACTGAAGTACTTTCTCCGTTATGTTGTAGATATTTGCAATTTTGGGATCTGAAAACATTAAAAGCTAACACAAGATTTCATCCCGTAATAATATCATTCCAGGCCCGCTTCCAAGGATCACGATATGTCGCATAACACCGGTGTGTTTAAACAAAAACAGTTCTGTAATGTGACTTTTTAACGAACGTTAAAACAACGTAATAGATTAATCTTGACAACAACACCCGCTTTCTTATGTTAGTGTTATATTGTCACATTGGTTTTTTTTTCCATATGTTGCGTCTCTCATGCTTTACCGATGATTTATTAAATCAATTGCCGTGTTTATAGTATTATAATTCGCAAGGTACGTTATACACACATACATGAAAAATACACAATTATTTTATTTTATACACGAATAAATTGTCATGGGCGAAGATGCCTT
>CAZJHF010000023.1:0-19304 GCA_964545505.1 uncultured Desulfobacterales bacterium
CTTCACAGTTAATGGGTAGCTACGCTTTGACTTCACTTTTCATACGTGAAACCTGTTTAGGGAAAAACGCCTTGTTTATAAAAATGTCCGTGTAGGATATGGAGAAAATAATACCGAAAATTTGAGCGCACAACCTTGTTTTGACAATCTTAGAAATTTTCCGTACAATAACAGCAACCAACCTGGCCATCCATAAAAATCAACACAGACAAAACCAAAATCATAGACCGGCTTATTGCTCACAGGCCGCTTCACATATATTTTTTGCCGAACGTTGCTGATAAAGGACTTAGCGCTGTTCGTCAGAGGCGACGCTTAATCAAAGGGGGGGCTCAGATGCCGAACGGAGACAAAAAGCTTTCGATCTCATCAGAAGTTTTGGATTCAACAGATCGCGCAGGTGCAAACCTGTCAAAGAAACCCTCTGGCAAAAAAATTATCCGGGAAGCCTCCGAATATGTTAAGGCCCATATCCGCCGACAGCCGCCCGTGCAGCGCTTTTTCAGTTTCATGCCCACCATGTTGACCCGGGTATCACCGTTTCATTTTAAAGGACGGCATAAATCAACCGAATGGCCGCTTGTCCGGCTGGACTCGGGCGATGCCAATTCGTGGGGCAGCATGCAGGTGGTGGGCGAACTGCTGATCATCTTTGACGAAACCATCTTATTTTGTCTGCTGGCACTGATGACCCGGTCTGAAAGTGACGCTTTTGAGACCTCCTTTATGGATCTGGCCCGAATGGCCGGCATCGACTCCACTCAGACGAATAACGCTAAAATATGGAGAAGTATTCAGCGACTGGCGGGCACCCGGATTGATTTAAAGCTTTTCAGCGGCAAAGGCAAGAAAAGAAAAACGCTTAAGGAATTGACCGGCTCGATCCTGAGTTTTGCCGATAAAGATCAGGCTGGCGGCCGCATTCGAATTGTCATCAATCCATATTTTCTGGAAATGTACGCCGAAAGTTTTGTCACCAACATCGATATGAATTTCAGAAGCCGCTTAAAATCTGACATCAGCAAAGCATTTTACCGCTTCTATCAGGGGCTATATGAGACCCAGGCGGAAATCGATATCACCCGCCTGGCCCAGGCTGTCAATTTGAATATCGCGCAGGAAATGAAACAATTAAAATCAAAGGTTCGCATCGGGTTGAGGGAACTTCAGGAAAAAGGATACCTGGAAGCGTATAAGATCACCCGGGACAATCGGGTGCGGGTATCAAAAACCGCGGACGCCGCTGTCAAATTTGAGAGCCAGATACTGGGTAATTCCAATATAGAGTTTCTTGTCGAATAAATATGCCGCTGGCTTTCATCAAACCGCATGCCGCTGCTGGCCAATCAGGTTTTTTTGGCTTTAACGATTTCAAGGCTTTTGAGCATAAGGCGGAATGCCTCTATGTCGCGTTGAAAATGAAACCGATCGGAGGCCGTAAACCGCAAGTTAAAAAAAGTATCCGCTTTGATAAATCCATAATAAAGCGTTTTGAATGTATGGCCCTCTCCGTCCTGATAGGTGTAAAGGATTTTAAAACCATCATAGCCGCTGATGTTTAGCGGAGTATTATTCAGCAATTTTAAATTCAGTAAATTCTGATCGGATATGAGCTCATCGACTACGATCTGGGCGGCCTCTTCTGGAAGCATGGCGGTGTGCATTTTCTTTTTGGTATGACGAAACGATTTTCCAATGGGGCGATTTTGAACCAGGATATATTGCTGGAACGGGTTGTCTTTGGTTAATAGAAGGTAGCGGTTATTGTCTATTGTGCGCCATCCTTCAGGAATATTGACGTTATACCCATAGGACGCCGGCTTCGTAAGCCCGCCACTATGCGCACAGGCTAAAAAGCTGACAACACAGATCAATAGGCTGAGCCACAATAATCTTTTCATTAGCTTTCCTCACTAATTGTGCATTGTTTTAAGTACCCTTTGATATACGCTTTGTCGGGGGAATCTGGCGAAAGCTGCAGGCACGATTCGAAAAATTTTTTGGCCAGAGCATGCTGGCCTTTTTTATAATGAATGAGCCCGATGGCTTTATGCGGGGCGGCAAAGCTGGGATCCAGACGAATGGCACGGCTATAAAAACCAAGTGCCGTCTGAACATCGCTGCGCTGCCCGCGTTGTCTGTGAATTTCACCAAGCAAAAAATATGCCCGGGTGTCATCTGGCTTAATGTTCAGGAATTTTTCAACACTAGATCTGGCAACTTGAAACCGCCCCAGTCGAATATCCAGACGCGCATTATCTAGCAGTAACTGATCCAATTTTGCAAGAAATGCCTGCCTGTCGTTATTCGAAGCTAATGTATCTATCATAGCAGGCTCGGGCAGATTCTGCAAATTTTCGGCTCGCTGTCGGATCCGGGGATGGCTCCCAAAAAAGAAGGGTTCTTCAAGGCCATCCGCTGCAAGGTCTGACAGCATCTGGTCAAATAGTGACAGAGCTGCCTTTGGGTTATAACCCGCCCTCAGAACCCATTCAAATCCGATACGATCCGCCTCAGCCTCCAACTCCCGGGTATACCCGCTGATGGCTGCCATTGCTCCGGTAACCCCCATCGCGTGTGCCAATTTCTGCAAGCCTTTGGTCTTGAGCAGGGTTTGTTGAACTGCGATGAGATAAGCCGGTTGATTCCTGTACTTTCTGAAGGCCCGCAATGCATGCCGCTGGATGCAATGCGCCATCTCATGCGCCAATACAGCCGCCAGCTGTGCCTCGCTGTCCAATCTTGCCAGCAGACCGCTATGAATATAGATCATTCCATTGGGATAGGCAAAGGCATTCAAATATGGACTTTTAATCACTTTAACGCGAATGACCAGATTGGCCGGCACGGTTTCAGGCATCAGTCTGGCAAGCACCTGATTCAGATAGCCTTCAAATTGCGGATCGGCATAGACAAGGCCATTGCTTTCAAGTGTACGCTGTTCCCGCTCCGATTTTTCCCAGAGCATTTGTTCAGCTTCACTTTCCAGCAGTGATTCTGCGACCAGAGATATCTGCGGTTTTGAATGGGTGGAACAGCCCGTTGCCGCGGCTAATAACAGCAGGTTTATCAGGAAAAGGAATAATTTACTCCGTCGCATGTTCATTTTTGCCTTATGAATGTAAGTTGCCGAGTATATACGGTTGCCAAAGATGAAATTTAAAATTAAATTTCAAATAGTTATCTAGTTTTCAGTTGATTGTTGAAATTGTAAAAGAATTCGCCGATCTCATCATGAGCAAAAGCCATGCCTCGCAGGAAACCTGAATGCGTCATCGGCAATTACAGCGGTCAACTTTAGATCGTTTTTAGCGGGTTCATGCAGAAGTCAAACACTTGCGGGAATAAAACCATTTGAATAGGGTGGGGATTTTTGCACAATACTTCTACATATAAAGTACGAATACTTTTTTTTCTCTTCATTTCATTTTTTTGTTGTCTTTTAGTAAATTATGCTTAATATTGACGTTATCGACAAATTGTATTTTCTGGGCATTGGGGGCAGATTTTGGAAAGGAGGAAAGAAAATGAAAAAGCTGATAGTTTTACTGATCATGGGGTTACTGCTCTCTGGATGCAGTGACGAATTTTTAGCCCACGATAGCGTGTTTAAGGACTGGGATCATGTCAAGTTTAGCTGGGGTGGGTACAAAACCCCGACTGCCGACGATGCACAAATGTCATCTGACCGCGGATGGTGGGGTGAAGCAATACCTTACATTCCAGCCGAATAAAAGAAGTGTCTGATTCACCATCGTATGAATAGAGTACCGGCCTTTCTCTGTCTGCTGGCTTACACTTCTCGGTGGTGTCGAATACCTGAATCTCAGGCGGCGCCGATTATTTAGTCTGAGTACGATTCTGAACCAGGCATTCGCTTATCAATTAAACAAAAAAAAAGGGTGGTAATTTCAGTGATAGACTGGGCCGCCCTTTTTTAGTGCCCGAAAATTTGCAAGCAGATGAGAATCTTTGGAAGCCGGGCCGTTCCCGCTTCGCTTATTGACCCCGCAATGCCTTGATTGTAAAGGTTAGGGTAAGTTGACAAGTGGCGGACTTTGACAATATAAAATCATCAACCCCTAGCTTTTGAACCCATGAGGTATCGACAATGCGCTTTGCTAAGAATTGGAGCGGGGTCCTTGCATCCTTAATTATCCTTTTGGTTGCAGCCGGCTGCATTTCCAACAAGCAAATGACGGTCGCCTCCACAGCAACGCTTCTGGAAGATATTTCAAATTCGGCCAACAAACAATCTGATTTAAGAATCATAAGGGAGGGGATGCCCGCCTATCTGATGTTGATTGATGGTATGGTTGAAGCCGTTCCGAACAATGCCCGTCTGCTGATTACAGCGGCCCAGGCGTATGCATCATTCGCTTCAGCCTTTATCGAAGATGCTGACAAAGATTATGCCCGGGTTCTGTTTGCCAAAGCTAAAGATTATGGCCTGAGAGCTCTGGAAATTCGCGGATTAAAAAACCCGGTCACCAAGCCGTTTAACGAGTTTGAAGCACAGGTTAATCGGCTGGGCAAAGACGACGTTCCCTATATGTTTTGGACCGGCACCTGCTGGGGGAGCTGGATTCGGCTCAACCTGGGCTCCATCGCCGCAGTGGCGGAACTGCCCCGGGTGGAGGCTCTCATGAAGCGGGTGTTAGTGCTGGACGAACAATTCTATTATGGCGGCCCGCATCTGTTTATGGGCATATTGTTTGCTTCCCGTCCGCCAATCGCCGGCGGCGATTTAAATAAGGCACGCTATCACTTCAAAAAGGCCCTGGCTTTTAGCCAGGATGTTTTTCTCATGACCCGAGTTTATTTTGCCAGCCACTACGCTCGCAAAACGTTTGACAGAGAGTTGTTTATGGCCAGCCTTCAAACGGTACTGGACACCCCGGCCGACAAGGTCGCACAATTAACCTTGCTCAACACGGTGGCTCACCATAAAGCCGAAGAACTGCTCGCACAAGCAGACGAATTGTTTTAGGAGATCCAGATATGCAACGACCAGCAACAGTGTTTGGTGTCGCAATCGGTATCATCGCGTGCCTGTTTATGTTGTCACCCTCACCCGGCGCAGCCAAAACAGTGGTGATTAAACTGGCCACTCTGGCGCCAGAGGGCAGTTCGTGGATCAAAACGTTTAATTCCATCAACGATGAAGTAAAACAAAAAACCGGTGGGCAGGTGCGCTGTAAGTTTTATGCCGGAGGTGTACTTGGGGATGAAAAAGATATGCTACGCAAAATGCATATCGGCCAAATACATGCGGCAGCCCTGACGTCAGCGGGCTTGTCGGCTATCTTCAGCGAAATGGACGTCTTTCAAATACCATTTCTCTTCGAGGCCCACCAGGAAGTTGACTTTGTGTTAAGCCAGATGGATGCGTTTTTCCGCAAGGGTTTTGACGACAACCAATATGTCCTTTTGGGCTGGTCCGAGGCGGGTTTTGTGCGTCTGATGTCGACCCAACCGGTGACCACCCTGGCTGATCTCAGAAAACTCAAAGTCTGGACCTGGGAAGATGCGCCCATGACCCGCATCATTTTTGATGAAGCCAATATTGCGGCCATTCCGCTTTCAGTGCCCGATGTTTTGGTGGGTCTTCAAACCGGGCTGGTGGACGTGGTATATGCACCGCCCAGCGGTGCCATTTCTTTGCAATGGTTTACCAAAACCCGCTACATCACCGATGTCAATCTCATCTATCTGATCGGCGCTGTGGTCATCAAGAAAAAAGTGTTCAACAAAATCGCGCCCGCCCACCAGAAAATCCTCATGGACGTCTGGCAGCGCCAGATGAGCCAGCTGAAGCAAAAAGTCCGCAACGAAAACCTGGAAGCCATGCAGGTAATGGTCAAGCAGGGTATCAAAATTATTACCCCGACGCCGGGCCAGGTTGCGGAGTTTAAAAAAGTATCTGCCAAAGCCGTCCAGCGGCTGGAAGGCGAAACCTTTTCCCAAAAAGTCCTGGATGAAGTCAATGCCCACATAAAAACCTATCGAAAGAATAATCAATAATGCAGCGCTGGCAAAAATGGAGTCAGACCCTTGCCCGTATCGAAAAATTCACGCTAAGCACCATGCTGAGTGTGATGATTCTGGTGGCATTTTTGCAGATTATACTTCGCAACGTTTTTAGCAGCGGAATTTCGTGGGGTGACCCCCTGGTTCGCTATCTGGTGTTGTGGGTTGGATTTATCGGCGCCAGCCTGGCAACCAAAGAAGGCAAGCATATCACCATTGAAATATTTTCAAGATGGTTTTCCGGGCGCGGCAATCAGTATCTTCGGGCCATCTCCAACTTGATTTCAGCCCTGGTTTGCGGGCTGCTGGTCTATGCGGGCTGGACATTTGTCAGCAACGAGGCCCAAATGGGCGGTACCGCCTTTCTGCAGATTCCCCTCTGGATTCCGCAAATCATTATTCCGGTCACCTTCGCATTGATGACATTGCGGTTTGGCCTGCGCTGCTGGGTCGAACTGATGATGATTTTTACATCCGGCAACCCCAACAAGCACGGAAACCCATCATGACACTGCTGGCCATCCTTGCCGCCATTGTTTTAATGTTGATGGGGGTGCCTGTATTTGTGACGATCTGCGGACTGGCCCTTTACCTGTTTTTTATCAGCGGCATTGACCTGTCGGCCGTTGTTATCGAGATGCACCGCATGGCCACCACCCCTGTGCTGGTGGCCATTCCTCTGTTTACCTTCTCCGGATTTCTGCTTTCAGAAAGCGGCGCCCCCAAACGATTGATCCGTCTGTCAAACGCGATTTTGGGCTGGCTACCCGGGGGTATCGCCGTGATTGCGCTGCTTTGCTGCGCTATTTTTACCGCCCTGACCGGAGCGACCGGTTTGACCATCATTGCTTTGGGTGGCATCCTGCTGCCCGCCATGACACGCGTAAATTACCCGGAAAAATTCTCCCTGGGCCTGCTGACCACTTCAGGGACCCTGGGTTTGCTGTTCCCCCCCAGTTTGCCTCTGATTATCTATGCCATCTTTGCCGGTATCAGAATTGATCAGCTTTTCCTTGCCGGTATCCTGCCCGGAATTTTACTGGTCGTGCTGCTGTCTTTGTTCAGCATTTTCCGGGCGGTGCGGGCTGAGGTGCCAAAAACCCGTTTTCAGCTGTCTGAAATTTTAAGTGCCCTGCGGGAGGCACTTTGGGAATTGCCGCTGCCGCTGGTTGTTCTGGGAGGGATTTACAGCGGCAAGTTTGCGGTCAGCGAGGCAGCCGCCATTACGGCGGTTTACGTGTTGGTGGTTGAAGTGATCATTTACCGGGATATCCGCTGGCAGGACCTGCCGGAAATCATGCGCAAAAGTATGGTTCTGGTGGGCGCCGTCCTGATTATTCTGGGCGCAGCCATGGGTCTGACCAACTATCTGATCGATGCCGAGATACCGATGCAGCTGCTGGATTTTTTCGAAACCCATATCGAAAATAAAATTTTGTTTTTGATGGTCCTGAATCTGTTTCTTTTGGCGGTGGGCTGTACGATGGGAATATTTTCGGCCCTGGTCGTCGTCGTGCCCCTTCTGGCACCCATCGCTGCGGCCTACGGCATCGACCCCATTCACCTGGGCATCATCTTCCTGGCCAACCTGGAAATCGGCGCTTCGATTCCCCCGCTGGGCATCAACCTGTTTATTGCCAGCATCCGCTTTGAAAGGCCGGTACTAAAGCTCTATTGGGCCTCATTACCGTTTATTGTCATCCTGCTGGGTGCGCTAGCCCTGATTACCTATATCCCCTGGATAAGCCTTGTACTGCTCAAATAGGCGGCCGACATAGCGAATCACCCTGCGGCCATACTTGCCGGCAAACACCACAACTAAAATTCCAATCACGGGAATTAAAATCGTTGCAGCCGGTCATAAAGCGCCGTATTGCACCGGTAAAAAGGCATTCAAATCTTCAATTGTATTGGTAACCATCATATCACCTTTTTAAGCAATTGAGCGGTCGGAGCGTTTTTCCGATAGAGCTGCTGCATGAATAATCACTCGCTGGATCCGTGCAAACTCGTGCAATAGGGTTCGTAGCAAAAAAACTCCCCGACCCTTCATGAGATTAACGATTAAAGAGTACCATACCGCTAAAAATAAGCAGCATTCCGACCAAATGAAAGGCCCTGAGGGATTCACCCAGCCAGACGATGGCCATGATGGAGGCAAATACCGGAATAAAATTGATAAACAGACCGGCACGATTGGCACCGATTTGCTCCACGCCGTAATTCCAGCAAAAAAAAGCCACAATTGACGGAAACGCAGCAACATACAGGACACTGGCCACCACTTCGACGTTTACCACAAATGGCGGGCTGTACATTATCTCCAACAGGTACAATGGCAGCAGACCCAGAGCACCCAGGGCGAAAGTGTAAAGCAGAAAACTGAGCGGATGAATAGACGGTCTGCGCTGTAAAAAGGCTGAATAAAGGGCATACAGTATAACGGCCGCCAGCATGAGCAAATCACCCCGGACAAAAGACAAATCCGAAACCGTTGAAAATCGACCGCGCAATACCACCAGGCCGGCCCCGATGATGCACAGCCCCACACCCAGACTTTGCAGCCGGCTGACCTTCTCTTTAAATGCCAGCAGGGAGATTAAAATGATAACGGCCGGCATAGCGGTTTGAATGAGTGCACCGTTAATGGCCGTGGTTGTGTGCACGGCCATGTAAATCAGGGTGTTAAACGCCGAGATGCCGACCAGAGATAAAAACAGCATCACCTTCCAATGGCGGACAAAAAGGGGCCAATCCCGTTTGGCATAAGCGTGCGCAAGAGGCCACAGCAACAAGAATGCAACTGCCCAGCGCCAGAAGGCGAGCGTGACGGGCGGAATGAGATCAACGACGCCACGGGCTAAAACGATGTTACCGGCCCAGCACAACGGTGCAACCGCCAGCAATAGATAGGGGCGCCAGTTAAATTTTTCAACCCGGTGACTGTTGGCATGAGATGATTTCAAGTATAATGCAAATTCTGCGACAGGGTTTAAGGCTTAATAAAACTGCCGGCCGCACACCGCAGCGGCCAGGAAGTATCGCAGGTATCTGATAAATTCAGCGTCAAGTCAAGTTGTTCTTGATGAATGGCAATGACGAATACAAGATGGAATAAGCGGTGTTAAAGCGTCGCACAAGAAAGGGCGGCCCCGCAAACGGCAGGCTGCCCGGATTAAACAGACAACGGAGATTAATAATATGGCATTACCGTTTTAACCTCCAGCCGCGGATCCGGTATCCACGGCCAAAAATAACATAAGGCCCCGATAAAATCCGTCAAGTTGTTACGCCCTGCGCCGGTCAAGATCACAGAATCCGTCATGCACTTGAATCATTGACAGTCCCAGATTTCGTGGTAATCTAATGACTCATGGCTGACACAGAAAATGAGATTGAAGAACAGCCGCTGGCTGTGAGCACTTACTGGTGGATGCGCCAGATTTTGTTAATTGTTATTGCCGGTTTTTATCTGGTTTTTGGCATCCAGCTGCTGATCTCCGCCTACCAGCTCAACAATCCAGCCTATTTCATCTTTACCTTTTTCGCATCCAATTTCATGATCCTGTTCAGCGGAGCCCTGGTGGTGGGTTTTGTTATCCGCATGGTCATCGTCTATCGGCGCTTGAAAAATCCGAATATCTGAATCCTATCTATCGTTTGCCAGCGAATCCAATTCCGAAAGGCCTTCGACGAAATCAAGCGGCAACGTAAACAATATTCCTTTGCCGGGCTGACCCAGATCACCGCATAAGGATCTGACAATTTTGATGGCCTGATCCAGGCGATCCTTTTCTTTTACCACGGTCAGAACGGTCTTGTTTGAGGATTCCAGATCCGTGGTGACCTTGTTGATTTGCTGCATCACCGGCAGCGTTGCCCGGGTTCGCATTAACACCCGGCCCATACCGGTACTGTCAATAACCGTAGAGCCGGTGATGCCAATTTTGGCAAATTGTTCCATAATGGTTGGCAATTGTTCGGAACGCTCCAAAACATTCACCAGTAAATACATCAGATGGTACCTCCTCTTAATCTTTTGTCAACCGCGCCTGCGGGTTGGCAGTATCTTCTTTTTATGCAGCCAAAATGAGATGGCAGCACAGATAAAAAGTGTGACCGCAACGGTGGTTGACATTTTAATTCGATCTATAAATACTGCCGGATTTTCTGAAAGCGGATCTAAATACAGCTGGTGACTAAATCGGGCAAAATTAAATGCGCATAAACTGACCAGCATAAACGCCATTCCGGTGCAAACATAAATTCCGTATTTTTTATGACAACGATGAAAAAATAGTCCCGTTAGCGGCAGCGCAATGATCAGTACCAGAAAAATCATAACGCAAATGCCGGCACTCATATATTTGACCAGATGCAACGGGATCAACCCTTTATCAGCCACGCGGTAGCTGTTGCGCACATTAAATGCTTCCTGGGACCATCTTAACCTGACCATTTGCGTATGCGCGCCCAGATGTTGCACCTTAAATTCTGAAGAGATATTCTCACAGCCACCTTTGGGAACGCTAAGCATGGCCCGATATTCCAAATCGGGCACAATGGGATAATCACAGTCTGTATTTGTTTCGCGACACATGTAGACATTTTTATCTGTGGCCTGAGGAAAAATTTTTTGAAAATCATCCCAGCGCAAGCATTGAAACTGAAGCTGATTCAGATGCGGATTGAAGGTTTCGAGCACCACGTAAAAAAGGGCAGATGGCGCTTCATTAGGTGCGTACTGTTTGCTGGTAAAATAAGGCACGCTCGCAATGGCCGTCACCATAAATAGGATGGGCAGGCCGGCGATAGCGATGAGGCCCAGCAATAGTTTGAGTCCACGGCTCATTTTACAGATCATCTCCTCGATGCAGACAGGTCATTAACATCTATGTTTGATGACAAACATGTTGGCATATGGCTCATCTTATCCTGAAAGGCGGCGACTAAGTCTGCAAGCCCACACGACTGTCTTCTTTCATCTTAAAAATTCTGGCCGCCAGCCGTTCGGGAAATATCACCGGCACCTCCGGCTGTCTGGCAAATGTAAATTTGACAAAACCACCGAAGACAGATAGGAGTTTGCAGACACCGATCCACAGCATAAAAATAAGATATTGGCCGGCACAGAAAACGGCTCAAATTGAATGGCATCCATGTTCATTCATCAATTATACCGTAAGCTTACATTTATATATCGGTCAGATTTGCCGATCCCTTTACGTTTGGGGCATTAGTAGCGCCCCAGTGTTATGCTTTGTAGCCCGCTGCGCATGATGATGTTTCTCAGCAGGGGTCTGAAGATAAAATGGGATTTCACATTTTTTAGAAAAATATTTTTGCGCAGTTGGCGGCATGTTTGGTCATACCGTTTTTCAAAGCCGTCGAGTGAGCTTTGCAAAGCCTCAGCCAGCATTAAAGCACTTTTGAATGCATAACTGAGCCCTTCTGCCGAGCTGGGGCTGATCCAGCCGCCGGCTTCACCCAGCAAAGCAATGCCACTGCCGCCCGCAGACAGTTGATTTTGCAGCAGGGGCCGCAGAATCAGGGTGCCTTCTCTGTATACGGTTTTACCAAACTGCATGCCGTATGCTTTCAGCTTTGTTTTGAGGAGCGCAAATTTTTCAGCGGCCTTTTGTCTGTAAGGCAGGGCTGCTCCGATCAATAGATGATTCCCCTTTGGAATCGTCCAGCAATAATAATCGGTGATGTCGGCGTCGAAAATGGAAGTAAAATAGGGGCGATCATTTTTGCGTTCAACCCATTCCTGTATGGCAACATATCTTTCAGGGAAATCGATGCGACCGGCAAACTGTGCGCGGACTTTTGATTTGGCGCCGTCGGCGCCGACAACAAATCTGGCTTTTTCCGCGAACCGGTTGTTGCCCTCTGTCAGCGTGAGTTTAAAACCAGCACCGTCGGCAGCATAGGATTGAAATCGACAACCGGTTCGAATGTCTACATTGGCAGGCACCAGCGAAAGCAGCCATGAATCAAATTTCTTACGATTCATGTTGATGTAGTGACGCTGATAATATCGCTCCAGTCTTTGGGGGATATCGATGGATTTAACCACAAACAGCTGCGGATCCTCTAAAACACTTTTGGGAAGGCCCAATCCCAATTTGGACAACATCATCTGGGCATCGGGCGCCAGCAACCCTCCGCAGCACTTGAGCGCCGAAAAACCCTCGCATGGGTCTGCAAGCCGGCGATGTTCAATTAACAAAACTTTATAACGGTCGCCAATAAGGCGGGCGAGGGTGGCGCCGGCCGGGCCACCACCTATAATTGCAACATCATACATAAATTTAGCCGGCCCAGCGATCTTTGTACTGATCGTAGCGAGAGCAGCCTTCTTTATTACCCAGTTCGCACGATTTTTTCAGATCTCTTAGGGCATTTGCAAAATCCTTTTTGTGATAGTATGTGCCGGACCTTTCAAGATAGGCTCTGGGATGATCCGGTTCCAATTCAATAAACTGATCCCAATATTGGACGATCCTGTCCAATTCGTGTTGCTCAAAGAGCGTATAATCCAGCATCAAGTAAGAATTAAAATGGCGTGGATCCAGTTCAATTACTTTTTCAAGATCAGCGAGCGCCAGATCCAGCTCTTTCAGGCGCGAAAACGCCACCCCCCGCCAGTAATGGGCCTCGACATTATCCGGATAAAACATCAAAGAAAAATTATATTTTTCAATGGCCTGGTTAAAATCCGTTTTATAAATTCTATGGCCTTTTTTGAGCAAATGGGTACCGGCCCATTTCTGCCAGTTCAAAGTGGATGAGTCCGTCGGGCTTAATAAAATGGCGGTGTGCAGATCATCCAGAGCGGCATCATAATCATTATTTTGGAAAAAAACCCGGGCACGCGTGCGATAACTTTCCTCTCTGGTTGCCCGCAGATATATGCTGTAATCAGCATCCGCCAGCGCCTTATCAGGCGCTTTGAGATAATGATGATATACCTTGGCCCGCTCGTTATAAAAATACCAGCTATCGCCGAAAGCCATGGCTTTGGTGTAGAGGGTTGCGGCTTCTTCATACTTTTCTTTCCCCTTGAGCACTTTGGCCTGGTCGCTATAGATATATCCGTATAAAAGAGTGAGGTAGGGATTATCCTGCGCATACGGCTCAGCTTCTTTGGCAAAATTTTCCATCTGACGGTAACTGCCGCCCCAGCGGGGTGTAATGGCATTCATAAATGCCGAGCGAATTAAAAATGAATGCGGAAACATTTCCAGCGCAGCCTGTAACCAATCCTGCTCTCCGGCATGATTGCCGGTGGCATTGCTGATGCTGATTAATATGATGTAGGCCGTTAACAGCCTCGGGTAGATATCGCGGGCTCTGATGGCGTCATCAGACGCTTTTTGAAAATTTTGTTGCATCATCCTGATTTGTTCTTGGGTTGTGTCTCTGGCCCAGCCATAGCCGCGGCTTTCCCATCCTTTGGTATAATAATAATGGGCTCTTGCAAGGTAGGGGGCAAAATGATCGGATGAATATTCAATCCAGGCTGCAAACAGCTCTTCATAAGACGGCCGTGTGGTGGCAAAAACGCTGAACGCATCCTGAAACCGATATTCGTTGTTAAAATCGGTTTCACAATCCTGCTGAACCGTTTCGATTTTTAAATTAAGGGTCGCAAATTGCCGATTTTCGAATAATTCTCTTAAATGTTCAATTTCATCCAGCGTCAGGGTGTCCTGTGGTTCTCTTGAAACGGGCAGATCTTTTGCGGCTAGAGTCACCTCATAGAAATCCGTTTGCCGTAATTTAAGCCTGTGTAAAATCTGAAAGGGGTTACCGACGATATGACTGACGCCAAAGCCAATCGCGCCCAGCAAACCAATCACAATGCTCGTAATTATCAGGGTTTCAATTAAGCCGGTCTTTTTTACATTTGATCCACCGCATGCAAGGCACTCACCTACCGGGCCTAACTGGCGACCACAAGTCGGACACTTACGGTTCATTAAATTTTCCTTATTTTCACTTGGGGCAATTGCCGATTTCACTTTTCACTTGCCGACCGGTAAGACTTGACATGCAGCCGAATGTCTATACC
The DNA here is from genome assembly GCA_964545505.1 of uncultured Desulfobacterales bacterium. GTDB lineage: Bacteria > Desulfobacterota > Desulfobacteria > Desulfobacterales > JAHEIW01 > JAHEIW01. The sequence goes on from CAZJHF010000023.1 coordinate 14,108, forward strand.
GATTTTTAAAAAGATCAGTACACACAGCAGCGCCACCGGTGAGCCCAGTTTCATAACCAAGAGGCCACCAACGATGATGGCCACATGCATCAAAACAATTCGCTTGTAGGGGCGTATCATGATGTCCCCCAATTTTTGCGTCAGGTCGTGTTGCCCCTTTATAAAGTTCGTTATAAAAGAGATACCGTGGCTGACGAAAAGACCCACAGCCGGCCATTCCAGGCCCGGCGGCCGGCTATGCCAAAGCTGCATGACAACCGAATATAGCAGTTGTAAAAATATAAAAGGGCCCAACCAGACGTCAGTAGGAGTCATGGCTTCATCAGGGGAACCGATTTTAAAAAAGGCCAGCAGAAAAAAACCGTGCACTGCACAAAAGCCGCCAAAATGCACACAGAAAAAAGGAATCATAAATAATTTCTGAAACAGCTTGGATCGGGATTCGACTTTTACCAGAAGCATGCGCAATATGTTGAAAAATCCGACAATTAAGTTTTCTATCCAGTAAAGTAACACAATGGCAGCCGCATCCCAGCCCAGAAAAAGAACCCCGATCAGCGGTACCAGATTGGCAACTGTCAGAGCGACGATGGAAAGCGAGGGCTTTGGTAGCTGCTTATTGGGATCAACACGTCTCATTAGAAAGCGATATTCGAATAGACCTTTATCGTTTGCCCAACAGGTTATCCACGCACAGAGATCAGGGTCGGAATTAAGATCGCGGCGATAACCCCCAGAACGGTTAGCACAATGGACACCAGCGCCAAGATGCCGATAAATTTCCAGAACGATTTTTGATACGCAATGGCTTTGCCCAGCTCGATCGCATCGCCGGATTTCAAAAAAGCGCTGGCTGCCGACGAAAACTTTGAAAGCCAGATCGATGGTACCAAATAAAATACACCGGAAAGAACATATAAAATGCCCATAATTACCAGCGGGGGCGCTTTTTCAGATACCGGAATAAAGCTTTCACCCACCATCACACCCAATCCGACCAGAATCATCAGCCCGGTGCCAATAAATCCCAAAACCGACAGCAGACGGGTCCAGGGCCGGGTTGCCTGTAATGACTTGCGGATGTAGTTCAATATTGCTCTGTCACGATCGGCGCTGCCATCCGGACCGATTTCTTTGGGCCCCTGTCCGTCGCTGAGATGTTGCATGCTTTGCTCCTTGGTCGCAATTGATTGCCAATAACTAAGCCTATTTTCGCATATTGGGATAAAAAATGCAAAAAAGACAGCGGTAAGACATTAAATTTACAACCATATTTCGACAGATGGCCAGCTGGATGAAATTTAGGCGATCAGCATGCAATGATGCCAGCCGCAGGCGGAGCCATGCGCCGGGTCAGCGAAAATTGACGATTTGAATAAATTCGACTATAATAAAAGTATCTGATCCGGAATGGAGAATCCGCCTATATGACAAAACTTCGCTGGCCGCTGTTAGCGGCGGCCGTATTGCTTCTACTTTTCTTATCCAACCCGACAATCCAGGCAAAATCAGCTTCAACCGCATCCCGCTATGACCAGGGGTGGCAGTCCTATGACGCCGGGCACTACGTCAAGGCTTTTGAAATCTGGCAGGCCCTCGCGGAAAAAGGCCATGATCTGGCGCAGGTCAATCTGGGGGCTATGTATGACGCGGGGCAGGGAACGGCCGAAAATCCCACCAAAGCATTTGAGCTGTTTTTCGCTGCGGCCCAAAAAGGCAATCCATATGCGCAGTACAATGTTGCAAACATGTACGCCCAGGGCCGCGGCATTCGCTGCGACCGCAGCAAAGCCAAATCCTGGTACCTAAAGGCATCCGAGCAGGGTCTGGCAATCGCCCAATACGGCCTGGGCATGCTCAATGCCAGTGATGTCACGAAAAAAGATGCGGATGCGGCTCAACATCTGGATATCGCCATAGGATGGTTGTTTAAGAGCGGATTGACGCATCTAAAAAATGATAATCTCAGCGGTGCCCGGCAGGCCTTTAATTCAATTACCGAACTTGCCGTCGATCACCCCCTGGCCGAACAGCTCAGCTGCAAAATCGAGAGTAAAGAACACATTCAGGACGCCGACTCCCGTATCGCATCTTTTGCCGGCGCTTCATTCGGAACTGGATGGCCGATCTCGGCGGGCTATGTGATTACCAATCATCATGTGGTGGACTCGGCCGCAGAAATTTTGCTTTTGGATGCATCCGGCCAACAAATAAAGGCCCGACCGATCTTATCAGATGCAGTTCACGATATCGCCATTTTGCAGGTGGTTGACACCGAGCTGCTGCCACCAGCTCTTCCGCTGGCAACCGCCGGCATCAATGTCGGCGCCAGAGTGTTTACCATGGGCTTTCCCCGTATCGATGAGATGGGTGTCACCCCGAAACTGACTGATGGCGTCATCAGCAAGTTGTCGGGACTGCAAAATGACCCGGCCAGCTATCAAACAACCGTGCCCATTCAACCCGGCAACAGCGGCGGCCCGCTGTTGAACATGAGTGGTGAAGTCGTTGGTGTTGTGCGTTCGATGATCGGCGTAAAGCATATGCAAACCGGCGAAACTCGCGTATACGAAAACGCCAGCTGCGCAACGAAAATTGACCGCCTGTCGATAATCCTCAGTAAACTGCAAGCGCCCGTGGATGCACTTTTAACGTTGCCCCACGAACCGGAAAACATGACTGCTCTGAAAAAACGCCTGCAGAACTCACTTCTGATTGTGGTGGCCCGCTAGTGTCGTGTCCTACCGGTATATTCTAAAATTCTACTTTTATTTCTTTCCCATCTGAGAGTTTGAACACCGAAAATTCCAAACGCTTGGATCATTGAAAATGGAGATTTGGAACTTGTTTGGCCTGTGACGAACCGTTCGGCCCTGAGCTCACGGCCGAAGGGCGCAGTCAAATCGAATTTGAGTACGGTCATTTGGGGTTAATAGCCCCGGGTGCCCTTTTTTTTGGATCTTATCCCCTGTGAATCGGGGGAATATCACTGCCGACCGCGTTATATCCCCCAATTTTTAGTCTAATTTTTTATGCTAAGCCTATGATCAAAAAAAAATTATTAAATTATATCAGTTTGTTAAGGCGAAATTGGGTCGACTGATCATTACCTGGCAAGAATTTTGTTACAGATAGAAGAGCAGTTAGTCAAGTTGGTAGAAGTGGTGCGATATCTCGCGTGCCGAAACACAAACGTTGGACAAGGAGGAAAATCATGAAAATACCTGTACCCAAAATGATTGGTAGTGTTGCCATTGGGATTGCGGTCGCCATGCTGATCGGCTGTGCAGCCAGCAGCAACAATACGATGGCCAGCAAGTATGAATCCAAACTCAATGAAAAAAACCAAAAAATCGATCGGCTTCGCGCCGAAAACAAAGAAAAAGAAAAGATTATTGAGGTCTACAAAAAAGAACTCAAGATGTCGAACGAAGAGGCGGCGGCGGCTGAGCGGAAAGCTCGCGATACCCAGGCCTCGGGCTCAAGCATGAAGGCGTCTGATTCGGGAAGCAGCCTTTTTCCACCCAATGCCAAAGCGGGTGAATGCTGGGCAAGAACCTTTGTTGCCCCCACGTATCGGACCGCTTCCGAACAGGTTTTGAAACGCGGGGAATCTGAACGCCTGGAGCTCATCCCGGCCGAGTATACCTGGGAAGAGCAGAGCGTTTTGGTCAAAGAAGCTTCTCAGCGGATGGAAATCATTCCCGCCACGTATCAGTGGGTTGAAGAAAAGGTCCTGGTAAAGCCCGAATCCAAGAGATTGGTTGAAGTGCCTGCGCGATATGAAATGCAGCAGGAACGGGTTCTGGTCAAAGAGGCCCATACCGTATGGAAAAAAGGCCGTGGTCCGATTGAAAAAATCGATCATGCCACCGGTGAGATTATGTGCCTGGTAGAAGTGCCGGCATCATATAAAACCGTATCCAAACGGGTTATGGTCAACCCGCCGACCACCAAAAAGGTTCTCATCCCGGCTGAGTTTAAGACCATTAAGAAACGGGTTATGGTGGAACCGCCCAAAGAACGCAGAGTCGAAATTCCGGCTGAATACAAGACGGTTAAAGTTCGCAAAATGCTGACAGCGGCCCAGGAGCGTAAAATTTCGATCCCGGCTGAATATCAGACCATTACGCGGACCGAAAAAACCAGCGACGGCCACATGGAATGGCGGCGAATCCTGTGTGAAACCAATGTCAACGCTTCGATCATCAAGCAGGTTCAGATGAATCTGCGCTCTGCCGGGCATGATCCCGGACGTATCGACGGCGTCATTGGCCACGACACCGGGTCTGCGCTCAAGTCCTACCAGCGCGCCAACAAGCTTGCTGAAGGTGGTTTAACCTACGAAACGCTTCGTCACATGAATATCAGCCTGTAACCCACTGCATCCGTTACATGTGCGAAGCGCCAAGACCCCGTCGGATTGCCGCGCAATCCGCGGGGTCTTTTTTTTGTTTTACCGGCTTCTTATTTTACGCTTTTAAAAAAGGACCAGATTTCATCACAGCCGTTGATGTCGCGGGTAGTGCGCCCCACCAACCGCACCGGCAGGTACTGGCGCCCGTCGGGCCAGGTGTGTCCGCCGCCATCAATCCGATACAGCGCCACCGTTGAACCCTGATCACAGGGGCTGTATTCGATTTTGGTCACGCGGGTACCATCATCGGCAAGATTGGCAAGCGCCGTTATTTTAGCTTGCGGGCTACAGCGGTTCTTTTGCCGCCAAATGGTGATGGTCTCATCGGTTGACAGCACTGCACCCCGTTGACGTCGAAAAACCTTGATTTGCCCCCCATTGTAAGGCACCAGCGGATCTTCGGTACCGTTGAAAACGGCCAGGCTGACCGCGGATTCCGTGCGGCAAAGCGGGGCGATGGCAGCCGGAATCTGGGCGGTGACCGGTGCAATGGCCCGAATGGTATCGGGCAGGCTGCAGGCCAGCTGATATGACATCAGCCCGCCGTTTGAGATGCCGGTCACAAAGACGCGCCGGGGATCAATTGGATATTGGTCGATCAGCTTCTCGATCAAGGCCTTCAAGAAGCCGACATCGTCGATGCCTTTGCGATGGGCTCGAGACGTCTCGTCGCGCCGGCCGTCATTCCAGGATTTGTCAGTCCCCTGCGGGTAAACAACATAAAATCCATCGCGCTCGGCCAGCTGGTTGAACCGGTTGTCGGTCAGCCGCAGCATATTT
>CAZJHF010000024.1:0-19198 GCA_964545505.1 uncultured Desulfobacterales bacterium
CAGTTATGTGGGACAAAGCATTCAGGACAACAGTCGCATGCCCCCATCGCCTCTTGTTAGTGAACTGCTGGACACGATCGAAACGGGATTTGAACTGCCGGGACAAAAAATTCGGGAACATGTGCTGCGCTATCATCGCCTGCAAGCCTTTTCCTCTGAATACTTTACAAAAGAAGGCCCCCTTTTCAGCTATTCCACAGAAAACTGCGATGCAGCGGCATTTATCAATACCAACAAAACAGCCTTGCCGCTTATCACCAGAGCGATTCCTCTGACGGCGCCTGAAAAAGCAGAATGGCATAATCTGGATATTGAGTCTCTATGCCGCTTTTTCAGCCACCCGACACGGTTTTTGCTCCAGCAGCGCCTGGGCATTTATCTGGAGCAGACCGATGTTTTGACCGCAAAACGTGAAGATTTTGAATTGGATCCCTTGGATAAATTCCATGTTGGTCAGCGTCTTTTAAAGGCCCGCATGGCCGGTTATGATCTGGACACCTGCCGATCGGCCCAGATGGCGGGGGGGCATTTTCCGCATGGAAACGTCGGCACCTTGATGTATAACGAAGTGAGCAGCGAAGTGGAGCAGTTTGCCGGTCGGGTGGAAACCTTACAAGAAAGGCGCGTTGCGGAACCGGCGGAAATTTTCATCGACTTTGACGAATGTAAATTACGGGCCAGAATGCCCGAAATCTATCGAAACGGACTGGTTCAATACCGCTATGCCAATCAACGTGCTCAGGATTTGTTGGGCCTGTGGATTTACCATCTGGTGCTCTGCGACGGAGCGCAGCTGGATTTGCCGCGAAAAAGTGTTATGCTCTTCAAGGATTCAGTTTGGCAGTTTGACCCTGTTGATCACCCGCGAAATTTGCTGGCTGAACTGCTCAACGTATTTAAGACGGGCCTGGTAAAACCGCTGCATTTTTTCCCGGCTACATCATTTGTGTACGTCCTTCAGCAGCAAATCAACGACAAATCTGATAAAGCGGCGATGATCGCGGCCAGGCGCAACTGGTTCGGCACTGATTATTCCAGGGGCGAATCAGATGACCCCTACATTGATATTTGCTTTAAGGGTATCGATCCGTTGGACAGCCATTTTGCAGATGTTTCTCAGGCGGTATTTGGGCCTTTGCTGGCAAATGGCGGACGAGTATAAAAATCGCCATGACATTATTGACAAGCCATATTGATCAATTGAACTGCTGAACAAACAAGCCGATAGACTAAGACAGGATTAGAATATACTAGTGTCGCGTCCCAGAAATAACTATTAAAAAGCTAGATTTTCAGTTGTTTTTATGTTTATACTCCTCCAATGTAAAAGGAGGAGATAAATATGAGCAGAGGTCGCCCTAAAAAACCACTCAAGTTGACACAGGAAGTCAAGGCACAATTGTTATCAATAGCGAATTCTCGATCCTTGCCTTATTCGCACGTTCGTAGAGCTAATATCATTTTAATGTCTGATCAAGGACATACAAATACAGCCATCGCCCCAAAAGTTGGTTTGTCTATCTCAGTAGTTGGGTTGTGGCGTAATCGGTTTATCGATCAAGGATTAATGGGACTTTACGATGAACCCAAGCCGGGAGCCCCACGATCTATAGACGATGAGCAAATAGCCCAACTGATCCAAAAAACGCTTAAAAGCAAACCTAAAGGGGCCACTCATTGGACATGTCGTAGCATTGCCAAAGAAACCCATATTTCAAAATCAACTGTTCAGCGGATATGGAGCGCTTTTAACCTTCAACCACACCGGCAAAAACACTTTACCTTGTCAACCGATCCTTTATTTGTCGATAAAGTTCGAGATATTGTTGGATTGTATTTAGACCCTCCCGATAAAGCTATGGTGTTGTGCGTTGACGAAAAAAGTCAAATTCAAGCTTTGGACCGTAGCCAACCGGTATTGCCAATGGGTTTAGGTTATGTTGAAGGTGTCACTCATCAATACAAACGTCACGGTACCTTAACATTGTTTGCAGCTCTTGATTTGGCCACCGGGCACGTCATCACCCAATGTAAAAAAAGACACCGACACCAAGAATATCTACAATTTTTAAAACATATTGATGCCAATGTGCCCAAGGACATGGATATCCACTTAGTCGTCGATAATTACGCCACACACAAACACCAAAAAGTCCGAAACTGGTTGGCTGTCAGGCCTCGATATCATGTCCATTATACGCCCACTTATTCTTCCTGGTTAAATCAGGTAGAAATTTGGTTCAACATTATTACCCAAAAAGCGATACGGCGTGGTTCTTTTAACAGCGTAAAGCAATTAACTGAAAAAATAGAGCGCTTTGTTAAAACTTACAACTCTAATACAAAACCCTTTTCATGGACGGCGACAGCCGATTCAATCTTAGATAAAGTTAAACGATTTATTAATGCTATCTCTGGGACGCGACACTAGAAGCTATCTCAAAAATAGTAGATTACGCTCAAGGGCAAGGCGAAAACCGGTTCAAAAGTGGAGCATACACGTCAGTATTCGAGCATTTTGAATCGGTTTGATGCACACCTTAATCTACATAGAAATAGATGTGTAATCCATTTATCCTGGATAACACAGCCCTTGAGCGTTAGATGCATTTTTGAGATAGCTTCTAAGAGATGGTGGGATAGAGCTCGAGCAGACGATTGCCCAGCATTTCGGCCAGGCGCCTGAAAAGCAAGGCCTCGTTTTTAGGGTATTTACTCAGAATTTTAAGAAAAACATCGCGATCGAATTTCAGCAGGTTGGTTGCTTCCGTGCATTCACCGCTGGCGGAATAGGTATCTCTGCCGATCAGGCCCGACCAGCCGATAATCTCCCCCGGCTGGCGCACCATATACACCACCGGCCCGGAATCGCCCAGACTGAGCTTCACCCGCCCTTTAAGTAAAACATAAAAATTCCCAGCCGGCTCCCCTTCCTCAAACAACACATCTTTTTCCTTCCGGGCTAATTTTTCTGCAATATCCAATACTTCCATGGTAAAGTCTCTGCCCATTCCCATAAAAAAATCGGACATTTTTAGGTACATGGTGCGTTTCTCCTTTTTAAATTCATAAGAGAAAGATGGTGATGAAGGTTTCAATTTAGGGTTTCATTCGCAGCCGCAATTTAGACTTTTTCAATTGCACGTTTAAAAGCCGTCATTGAGCCGCTGATGGTCGAATCCGGTACGGCATAGGATAGCCGAAAATATCCCGGACCCCCGAAGCCGACACCCGGTACCGCCAGAACGAGCTCCTCTTTCAAAATGCCGGTGAACTTGACATCATCCGGAATCGGGCTTTTGGGAAACAGATAAAAAGCGCCTTCGGGCACATGAAAGTCATAACCGATTTCTGATAAGCCCTGGCACAGCATATCCCTCCGGCGGCGGTAAATGGAAACATCCACAGTGATGCCCTGCAGGCGCGCCACCACATGCTGCAACAGGCTGGGGGCATTGACGCACAGCATGGTGTTGATTACGGCGGCGGCGCTGGTCACCAGTCCGGCGTCCTCGGCCTGTGGGTTGACCGCCAGAAAACCGATGCGTTCACCGGCCAAAGACAGCTCCTTGGAATACGATGTTACGATAATCGAATGCGCATAGGCCTGAAAAACGGAGGGCACCTCCAGATCGTAGGCGATTTTGCGATAAGGCTCGTCGGCCACCAGATAAATGCGCCGGCCAAATTTATGGCTGGCGTCATCCAGTACCCGGCCCAGCTCGGCAAGCTCTGCTGCCGAATACACGGCACCGGTGGGATTGTTCGGCGAGTTGATCAGCATCACCCGGGTCTTGTCGGTAATGGCGGATGCAATGGCATCCGTATCCAGGTGAAAATTGCTGTCCGTGGGAACCGTTTTAATCGTCGCTCGGGCAATAAAGGCGTAATGGTCGTAGCCGATAAAATAAGGAGCAGGTACCAGAATTTCCTCGCCGGGGTTGATGACGGCATTCAGGGCATCGTTTAAGGCACCGGCCGCACCCACGGTCATGATAATGCAATCCGGGGTCAGCTTGAGATCGTGCACGCTGCTCAGATAATCGGCAACCGCCTGTCGGACGTGTGGATATCCGGTATTGGGTGTATAGCCGTGGCCGAGAGATTCGTCGCCGACCAGCTCCTTGAGCACTTTTTGAAATTTGGGCGGTGGCGGCACATCCGGATTGCCCAGCGAAAAGTCAAAAACCTTGTCCGGCCCGTGCTCGGCTTTGAGCCGCGCACCTTCTTCGAACATCTTTTTGACCATTTCCATTCCTGCGACCATTTTAACCATGTGGTTTGCTATCGGCATAACATTTTCCTTTTTGAGTTGGCCGGTTGAGCCAGTAAAAATATGATATCAGCTATTTAGTTTGTACTTTAAAAGGTGAAATTGTGACTGTTCATGCTTATGAGTATAGTTGCTGAGACGAATATTGATCTGACAAAAATTGTTTACCATAGGCGCTTTGGTGAATTCAAGCATTACCCGACCTTGAACAAGGAGTTAACCTGTGAGAATCATTTTCTTTGCCGGCAAAGGCGGAACCGGCAAAACTTCCATTGCGGCAGCCAGCGGTATACGGGCAGCAGAGATGGGCAAAAAAACGGTGATCATGTCGCTGGATGTGGCCCATAGCTTAGGCGATATCTTTGATCTGGAAAAAAATTTGCTCGATCAGAATAAAGGCCAACCCGTTAAAATCAATTCCAACCTTTACATCCAGGAAATCGACATTCAGGAGGAAATCAAACGATACTGGCGGGATATACACGGGTATCTTTCTAGTCTATTCAACACCACCGGGCTGGATGAAATCCTGGCTGAAGAGCTGGCCATTTTGCCCGGCATGGAAGAAGTCAGTTTACTTTTGTATATCAATCAGTATGTGCAGGAAAAAGAATATGATGTGATCATACTGGATTGTGCACCCACCGGGGAATCATTAAGGTTCATCAGCATACCGGCCACCTTAGAATGGTATATGCAAAAAATCTTTAAACTGGAAAGAACCCTGGCCAAATATGTGGGGCCGGTGGCCAAAAGATTCACCGATGTGCCCCTGCCGGACGATGATTACTTTAAAGCGCTTGAAACGCTATTCGAGCGTTTACAGGGCGTTGATCAGATTTTAACCAATCCGAAAATAACCACGGTACGACTGGTCACCAATCCTGAAAAAGTGGTTCTTAAGGAGACCCAGCGCGCATTTATGTATTTTTGTTTGTACAAAATGAGCATTGATGCCATCATTATGAATCGCATTTTGCCTGAACACATCACAGATTCTTACTTTGAAAGCTGGATCAAAGGTCAACGGCAGCACCGTGAAGCCGCTGAACATATTTTTAATCCGGTACCCATTTTGTCGGTCGATCTTTTTCAGGGTGAAATCTTAGGATATGCCAAACTAAAGAAATTAGCGCGCCAATTATACGGTAAAAAGAGCCCGCTGAAGCGATTCTACAAAGAAGCGCCCTATCAGCTGGTCAAAGAAAACGGCAAATACCATCTGAAGGTTAAGCTTCCCTTCCTTTTGAAAAAAGATGTGGAGCTGAGTAAACATTTTGATGAACTCATCATTCGGATCGGCGGCTTTAAGAGAAATATTTTACTTCCAAGACAGGTGGCTTCAAAAGAACAGGTAAATGCGACGCTTGACGGCCAGATCTTGGACATATGCTTTGGAGGAGTTGAAGATGGCAGCCAAAAAGAGTGACCCCCAAATGGTTATTTGCCCCGTCGGCAAATTCTTCACGGACATTGAAAATGTCTTTGGAAAGAAATCGGATTTTTTCAAGCACATGACCCAATCGCGCATCGAATTTTTAAAAGGCATGCGAGCCTTGCTGGATGAGCGAATTGGCACCCTTGAAAAAGAAAAGGCGCCCAAGAAAAAGAAACGCATGACGAAAATAAAGGTTAAATAAACGTCCGTGTCATTTTTTTTGCGATATCATTGCGGTTGCGTGACTTTTCCAAGCAGCTGTCGATAATAAGCGTAATTTTCAAAAGGCACGTCTGCCCGCACCCGGCCATCTGCCAGCGGTATGAAGCCGCCTTCCTCGATCAGAGGGGGAACCTTTTCATCGATTTCCCGCTTAATGGCGGCTTTGCCTTTGCGCAGCGCATCCAGATCAATGCCGCCGATCAAACGCAATTCGCGTCCAAATTCCTTTCGCAGGCTGCGGTAATCCATGGCCTCGATATCGACCTCGCAGGCCCACAAACAATTAAAGCCCCATTTCAGGATACTGGGAATTAAAGTGCGGGCATTGGCAAATGTTTGAAAACAAATGGTCGCTACCTTATGGTGGCGGATCACCTCCAGGATGGGCGCATATGTTTGCAGCACAAATTCTTCATACATCTTTGGCGAAATCAAAGGCTGGTCGTTTCCGCCGATGGGCTCGCTGAATACGATTGCATCGATATCCACCTCCTGCAGAATGCGATCGGTTAAACGGGCTGCGAACTTACCCTGAATCTGCATTCGTTTGCGAACCACATCCGGTTGCTCGGTGAGCATCGTCATTAATTCGAAAAAAGATTCCCAATTACCCACGCCCATGGTCAGAAATAAGCCGCGGTGCACATACAGCATCAAGACATGATCTCTGTTTTGCCAGGCGCGGACCCGCCGGGACCATTGTCTGGGAAGGCGCTTTTTGTCGGCAGGATTCAGACGGCGCTTAAATTTTTTTAAGTCCGTCATTTTATCGTGCCTGGATATGAATTTGGGCCGGGGTTCCAGGTCCACTTCGATGCGTTCCCGCTTATCGGAAGGAAACAGCGTCGCCAGATCAGCATCTCGGGCCAGGCCCTGGGTGCGCCAGGCTTTCAGGACGTCTTTGCGGATGCCCTCCTCAAAATAGGGGACGCGGTCCGGTGTGCCATAGCTCATGGTTTCCCGGAAGCGCTCGCGGCTGGATATCTTCTCCTTTGTAGACGCTGAATTCATTTTGATCCGGAATGAATGTATTTTATACAAAAAGTGCGTGTAAAAAAGAAAGGCCAGTCAAATATAGATGGATGTACGAAAAGTGTCAATTACCTAAATCCTGCCTGAAAATAGATGAGCATTCTCTACAAAAGAGCCGTTTTTAGCTTTCAGTGAACAATGCAAAAATTAGCCAAAAGCCCATTTTTCTGTTATGATTTAAATATATTACCGTTACCCATTGGCTGAAAAGACGCAACATGAGCAAGTACCTAAAATTATTTGCGCTTTTGTTTTTTATAATCCTGTTTATACCGGTTTCGCTGCAGGCGGATACCCGGATTAAGGTCGGTGTTTATCAGAATATTCCGATGAGCGAATTTCATGATGACGGCAGCGTTCACGGTTTTTTTATCGATATTCTCGAGAATATTGCCCGGAAGGAAGGATGGGTAATTGAATATGTGCCCGGATCACGCAAAGAAAGCCTTGCAAGGCTTAAAAGCGGCCGGATTGATTTGCTGGGCGCGGTGGCTCATTCTGAAACCGGGGCCAACGATTATGATTATTCCTATGAAAGCGTGATCAGCAACTGGGGTCAGCTATATGTTGGTGAACAGTCGACCATTGAATCAATTTTCGATCTCAAGAACAAAAAAGTCGCCGTACTGCACGATGACATCTATTTTGAAGGTCTTAAAAAACTGGCTGAGCAATTTGGCATCCAATGTCGCTTTATTGAGGCGTATGCTTACACCGATGTTCTCCAGCTGGTGGAAATGGGACGCTGCCAGGCCGGATTGGTGAATCATTTTTTCGGCTTCCGATTCGAAAATAATTTTAAAATTATTAAAAGCCCCGTTGTTTTAAGCCCGCAAAAATTACACTTCGCAGCCCCTGTGGGGAAAAATGAAAATCTATTAGATGCCTTAGACCATCATCTCCGAAAACTGAAAGGCAATAACCTTTCAATTTATCATCAATCCTTCCACAAATGGTTTGGCGGTGAAGATAAGATCAACCCCGCTACATTGTTGAAACGGGCTGTCATCATTTCCATCGTTTTATTCGTTCTTTTTTTGTTTACGGCCTTATTTTCCAGGACCAAGATTATCTCGAAAACTAAAGCCCTGGTTGCCAAGCATGAACAACTGATAAAAGCGGTTGAATCCCGCAAGCAGGCTGAAAGCGCATTTAGCGCCGGGGAACACAAATACCGTCGTCTATTTCAATATTCAAATGATGCCATCTTTATCCACGATCTTGAAGGCCAGATTTTAGATACCAATCAAAAGACCATTGAACAATTCGGATACACCAAAAAAGAATTATTGCAGCAAAAAATCTTCAATTTACATCCACCCGACGCCTTCCTGAAATCTAAGGAGGCCTTTCATAAAATTATCGCCCAGAAACAAATCGAATTTGAAATTGAGTTCGTCAGGAAAAATGGTGAAATTTTTTTGGCCGAAGTATCATCGGGCTTATTTCAAATTGGCAAAGACCAGTTCATTCAGGGCATTGTTCGCGATGTTACCGAAAAAAGGAAGGCGGAAGATGAGCTGCAACAGCACAATGCCTATATGACGGCGCTGCATGAGACCACTCTCGGGTTAATTAAACGATTGAACATCGATGATTTGCTCAAAGCCATTGTTGATCGTGCCGGCAAACTGGTTGGTACAACCGATGGCTACATATTCATAATTGATCCCCAAACAAATGAGCTTGTACTCAAGGTCGGCACCGGCCGATTCGAGGAATTACTGGGATTTCGCTTGAAGGTCGGCGAAGGATTATCCGGGAAAGTGTGGCAGTCCGGAAAACCGTTAAGGATTGATAATTATCATTGTTGGGACGGAAGGCATCAAGATACAAAATTCGACGATTTGGGTGTCGATATGGGCATCCCCTTAAAATCAGGCCATCATACCTTTGGGGTCATCGGTCTGTGTTCATTTGACCCGCATAAGCAGTTTGGCGACAATGAAATTTCGGTATTCACGCGCTTTGCCGAACTGGCATCGATTGCTTTAGACAATGCCCACCTGCATGCTAATCTACAGCAAGAACTCCAGGAGCGCAACGAAACCGAGAAAATCTTACAAAATTCACGCGCAACTTTTCTAACGGTTTTAGACAGTATTGATGCGACGATATATGTAGCCGACATGGCCACCCATGAGATCATTTTCATGAACAAGCACATGCGGGATAATTTTGGACCCAACCTGGTTGGACAACTTTGCTACCATGTGTTTCGGAAAGAAGACCACCCCTGTGATCACTGCACCAACGCAAGATTGCTGGATAAGCGGGGCAATCCAACGGGCGCCATTGTTTGGGAAGGTAAAAATCCCCTGATCAATAAATGGTATATTAACTATGACCGGGCCATCAAATGGACGGATGGCCGCTATGTTCGCCTGCAGGTTGCCACCGACATCACCAAACTTAAAGCCCTGGAAAAAGAGCGCATAAAATCAGAGGCCTACCTTCGTCAGGCCCAGAAAATGGAAGCCATCGGAACCCTGGCAGGCGGCATCGCCCATGACTTTAATAATATTCTTTCTGCCATCATGGGGTATACCGAGTTGTCCATGATGGATGTAACCCCAAAATCCGATGCAAAGTATAATCTAAACGAAATTTACAAAGCCAGCCAGCGGGCCAAAGAGGTCGTCAAGCAGATTCTGACTTTCAGTCGCCAGTCAGAGCAGGATCGAAAGCCACTGAAGATAGACCCGATTGTCAAAGAATCGATTAAAATGCTCAAAGCATCTTTTCCTTCTACGATTCAGATTCAGCATTATATCGATCCTGCAGCGGGCATAATTGAAGCCGATGCGACTGAGATTCACCAGATCATCATGAACCTGTGCACGAACGCTTTTCATGCCATGAGCGAAACCGGGGGCTTGCTGGAGGTGAAAGTTGAAAATGCTGATGTAAACGCAGCCAACGCCAGTCGTTTTGAGATTACAGCCGGAAATTATCTAACGCTAACGGTCGGTGACACCGGCCATGGTATGACACCCGAGGTTGTGGAAAGGATTTTTGAGCCTTATTTTACGACCAAAGAAAAAGACAAGGGAACCGGAATGGGTCTGGCTGTTGTCCACGGAATTTTGAAAAGTTACGGTGGAGCGGTTGCCGTAGACAGTGAGCCCGGCAAAGGGACCGTATTTACCGTTTATATCCCAACAGGTCCCAACACCGTTCAACCCGAATTTGAGGCCGCCCAAATTTTACCGACCGGAAACGAGCGCATCTTATTTGTTGATGATGAACGCGCTTTGACAGAGATTGGGAAAAAATCTCTTGAGCGTTTGGGCTACCGGGTTGAAACCCGCACCAGTAGTATTGAGGCCCTAAAGCTTTTCCAAAAGTCCGCGGATAGTTTTGATTTGATTATTACCGATATGACGATGCCCGACATGACCGGGGATAAATTGGCCGGCGAAGCTATAAAAATCCGATCTGATATTCCCATCATCATCTGCAGTGGTTATAGCGATGACGTCATGTTCAATCGCGCCGCCCATATTGGTATTAGCGCATTTTTAATGAAGCCCCTTGTCGTTCAAGATTTGGCGAATACCATCAGAGATGTGTTGGGAAAAACGAATTCCAGTGGCATCTCACTATCCATCCATTAATATCAATTTAGCGGTTTTTCGTACCACTCGGTTCTGGCATAGATTTCAAATCCCACTGACTCATAAAGGGAACGTGCGGCCGGATTTTCACTGTCCACCGTGAGTTTCACGATATGCACACCTCGGGTTGTGAGATTTTCTAATCCATTGTGTAGTATCGCCTTACCGATATCCTGCTGGCGATAGTCCGGATCCACCCCCAGCATATGAATCAGGCCTATGTTTTCTGCTCTGTTTTCGTTTTCTTCTGTATTTATGATTGTCCAGCAATAGCCGATGGGATGATTTCCCCAATAGGTAAGGATTACATCCTGCGGGGAACGACCCTGCATGTTCAATCGGTGGGCAATCTCTTCTACGGTGTTGGGTTTAAACCCCCAGCTGCCGGCAAAGCAGCGGTTTTGTATTTCAGTCAGAAGCTTTGCCTCTCCCGGTTCCAATCGGCGGCTGTTGATCTTGTCCCCATGAATGGTCGGGAACCGAATGTCGTTGATGGCCAGCTGCATTTCAACAAAATACCGCATAAAGGTAAATCCCAGTTGTTTCAGCATGTTTTTGGCGCCTGTATTGGATTCCGCAACACTGATCTGGGCTGATTGGATACCGGCCGTCTTGATTTGTCGAAGGGTATCGGCAAGCAGATGCGTAGCAACTCCTTTGCGACGGTGCTGCGGATGCACGCATCCGTCCAGCAAGGCACGCCCGATTTCAGGCTCGCGGTCGATACGAAGGTAGCCGACGAAAAACCCATTCAAATCAGCAACCCATAAATCCGTTTGTGGCCTGAAGTTGGGGCGCGCCAGATCGTCTCTCAGATTGCGGGCGGATACGAAACGTCCCACAGGGTCCGATTGCCCGCACTCAACATGAAGTGTTAAGTATCTGCCAAAATCCGCTTCTGAATAGTTACGAATTATTAAGCTACCGTCAGGCATAATGTAAGACCCTACTCAGAATCTATCATTTCATCAAAGCGTCAAACCAGAATCGATTCAGGGATTAACTTGAACCCATCTCAAAAATAGTAGATCACGCTCAGGGGCGCGACGTAAACCGATTCAAAAACGGAGTATACACGTTAGTATTCGAGTATTTTGAATCGGTTTACAACAAAGCCCATGGGCGTTAGATGCATTTTTGAGATGGGTTCTTGCTAAACTTGCAAATCAGGTTTAACTTTAATTTTTAAAATAATCTTTAAAACTGATAAAGCAATTTGATTGCGGTGCAATTCCCAATCACTGCAAAGAACGCGAACTCGCCCGCCATGGGAGCAAGGCGATGCGGGCGTGGGGTGCACGAAGATTCATGCAAAAATATTTATGTGCATTACTTTGTGTACTTCGTGTCCTTTGTGGTAATAATGGATCTCATACTCAAAAATTCTGTGGTTGTTTTTATAAAGAAGCGATATACCTGTATAGTTGAATGTGGAGGTTTGACGTGACAGAACCAGCAGATGTTGTCGTCGTATCACCCCATCCGGACGATGCCGAATTCGGAGTGGCCGGAACGGTCGCCCGCTGGACACAACAGGCCAAACAGGTCGTCTATGTGGTGTGCACCAACGGAAATAAGGGCAGCAGTGATCCGGACATGAAGCCCGATGTGCTATCTCAAATCCGGCAGAACGAACAAAGGGCCGCAGCCGAAATTCTGGGTGTGCGGGAGGTTGTCTTCCTGGAAAATCCGGACCAGGGACTCGAAGATACAGCGGAATTCAGGAAACAAATTGTACGCATCATCCGTCTGTACCGACCGCAAACGGTGGTGACCGCCGACCCGTATCGCCGCTATATCTGGCACCGGGACCATCGCATCGCCGGCCAAGTCACCATCGACGCGGTTTTCCCCTTTGCCCGCGATCACCTGGCCTACCCGGACTTGCTTGAAGAGGGCTTGCAGCCCCATAAAGTTAAGGAAATGCTTTTCTGGGCATCAGAAAATATCAACTATGTGTCCAACATCACCGATACCTTTGACCTTAAGCTGCAAGCCTTGCGCTGTCATAAAAGCCAGGTCCAAACCATGAAGGTTGCCGATCTTGAGAACTGGTTGCGCCAACGCTGCAGCGATCTGGCCGAAGGTGAAGATTTTGATCTGGCCGAAGCCTTTCACCGCGAAGAAATCTCATGGTAATTATTAGGTGTCAGGTGTCAGGTGTCAGGGCCGTTCGCATCGCTCAAGAATCTGAAATTACTTCCAGAGTGCTTCCAGTCCGCAGGCTTCAGGGCGACATTAGGCCCTTAGGGCCGAATTCTGACACCTGAAACCTGATTATGACTTTGACCAGAGGACATCGCCGCACAGATGCGGATCGTGGGGCCTGACGGCAAAGGCCTCAAAGGCCGTTTTTTCTATTCCTAAAACAGCGCTATCCCCGTGACCTGGAAATATCTGAGTATCATCGGGCAGGGTAAAGATTTTTTTCTGCAAAGATTCGACTATATGTTTAAAGTCGTCCGGGCGTCCGGTCTTACCGGGACCACCCGGAAACAGTGTGTCACCGGATATTAAATAACCCTCGGTGTAAAAACAAAGGCTGCCAGGGGTATGTCCCGGCGTATGCAAAACGCTAAAGTGTATATTGCCAAAAGTTATAACGTCGCCATCGGCCAGAAGCGTATCGGCTGGTACCGGCAGCCTGGCCGCATCTGCGAGATGGGCGGCAATCGGAACATCTAAAGCGGATTTTAAATCCGCCAGAGCACCGGTATGATCCATGTGATTGTGGGTCATCAGAATATATTTCGGATTTGTGGATTTTAGTCGATCCACCATTTTGGGAGCATCACCCGGGGCATCAATGATAACGCTATTGCCGGTTTTTAAATCGGTTATGATATAGGAATTGGTTCCAAAGGGACTCAGTGCGTGACATTCTATTTGAAGAAATTCGGTGTTCACGATAGTTGTCATGCCGGTTCTCCTTAAGCGGATTTTGCAGGGTGAGGGTCGATTCGGATCTAAAAGTTCACCGAAAAAGATCTTTAATCATTACATATGGAAAAAAATAAGACACTTGTCAAGATTATGCAAATTACCTATGGTGTATCGGCGCTTTTATTCTGTATCTCAGAGCGCTTTTTTAACTCCCTTTAAAAACTCGGTGAATGGGAGATCGAACTTGTGAACCGCATTTTATTTCTAGACAACTCCATTAATCAAGATGTCTATCAGCCGCTCACTTACTGGGAGCCTTTGCTGCTGTTCCCCTATGATTTTTTCCGGGTCTCAGCCGACCAATGGCCGGACGGACTGGATTCCTATTCCCACATACTCATTACGGGTTCCACCGCCAGTGTATTAGACAATACGAACTGGATGCAAAATGAAGCAGCGCTGATAAGGGATGCGGTCGATAAAGGCAAGGTCATTCTGGGTAGCTGTTTCGGGCACCAGATGATTGCCCGGTCCCTTTTTGGTCTGAATGCAGTCAGAAGACGGAAAAAACCTGAAGTTGGTTGGCCGGAAATTCAAATTTTAGCCCGGGACGATCTGCTGGGTGAATCGGGCAGCACGGTCAACGGCTTTGTTTTCCATTTTGATGAGGTCTGCAAAGTTGCGCCGGAAAAAGCCACCATCATTGCGCGTTCGGCTGATTGCGAGATTCTGGCGTTTAAGTTAAACGCATACCCGGTATGGGGGATTCAGCCGCATTTTGAAATGGGCATCGTTGAGGGCATCCAGATAATCGATCGGGGTGCCGGAGAAGATATTCCGGACAAGCAATATTTTTTTAACTGTTCTGAAAACCCGCCCAGGGACTCCGGCCAAATTATTCCGTTAATGAAGGCGTTTCATCAAACCGACCCGCTTTGATCTCGCCTGGCGGTACTGAATTAAAACCACAGGGCTGACGGCGGCTGAATAGCCAAAACACCGTCGCCCTTTTTTCGGTAATAAAGCAGCGGTTATTTCGCCCTTTGCAGCGTCGTAATCAATCTTTGTCCGTTTTCCGGAAGCGTGACTGCGCCGGCTAGTATGATTTTCGGATTGCCGGTGATCTTGTAATAGGCCTTGTTGAACTCTTCTTTACTGCCGATGCCGGCGCCTTCCAGGGAAACCCCGATAAAAACGCCTTTTGATCTCGAATAGGAATAAATACCGCCTTTGAGCATAATCTCGGTGGCGGCGCTTGCCTGCGCGCCAATCGGGCCGGCAGCGACGGCGACATCTGCACCGAGTTTAAACTTGGAGCTCAGAAAGAAATTCATGGCTTCCTCACCCAGGACAACCAGAATCAGGTCGACCGATTGTCCGCCGAACTGGATGCCCAGGCTGCCGGCACCGATGCTGATAAAGGCCGGGGGGCTCCACTGCCCATCGTGGTGTTTGAGAACCACGCCTTTACCATAAGAGCCGCCGATAAAAAATGCGCCTTTGAACATTCCGGGGAAAATGGCCAATCCTGAGCACTGTCGGACAAGATCGCGCGGGAGCTCTTCATCCGAATAGCGCTTCAGAAGCAACTCCTCTACGACAATGCGTGATTTGTCCACGATCAGATTGGGCACCTTTTTGTCATCCGCAAGAGCTGAAGTCCAAGCTGTTGCTTGGATGATCCCTAAAACCATTATGGATAGAATTGTTTTTTTCATACATTATCTCTTCGTAAAAGGGTTGATGATGCTAAGCTATTGGATGCGTTGTCAAATTTGATGATTCGATTTTAGCGCACCAGCCGTTTAACATTCTGAACCTTCAGATTCGAGGCTTCAACCTGCCACTTGCCTCCGGCGTCCTGCCGGCCCCTGAGCAATCCCTGCTGCAACCACTGCCTGACGCCATTTTCGGTGAGATACGTCATGTTTGCAAATTCACCAACTGAAAAAGACTTCAGCGCTTTTGCGGATTGCGGTGCTGACGGTTTTCTGGACGCCGCTGCTTTTGGAGTCGCAGCTACGGTTCTTTTTTGCGTGGCGGTTGTTTTTATTGCTGGCGCTGCGGCTCTTTTTTTCGGAGCGACTGTCTTTTTTGCCGAAGCCGTGGCCTTTTTCTTCGGGGCGGCTGCTTTTTTTGCCGATGCTTTGGCTTTTTTAGGTCTGGCGGTTACTTTTTTGGCCTTGGCAGCCCCTTTTTTCTTTGGTTTTTTGGAAGGTTTTTTTTGCTCTTTTTTTGCCATCTTGAATTGATCCTCCTCGGTGAAATTAACGTTGCTGAGCTGATTTGAATTTCATTGATTAATAAACCGACACCTGAAATATAACTCACATTCTCTTTATATTATGTCAAGTGGAAAATAAGAGTCCAGTATTATAAATTATTTCAATTGATTATTAAAAAAGACCGTTTGGGCGCCATCGATTTTGGCGGTTTATCGCCGACCCATTTCGTCAGCTCTCACAACGGCCCCCGGCAGCGACCTGCTGCAGACATTCCCACCCGGCGAGCTGCTTGTGTGTATATTCGTAGCCGATCTCGTAAAGCTTTTCGTAGGCATCGAAGCCGAGCAGCTGAAAATCCTGTACGGGTGGCGTGAGGAACAGATCAGCGCGTTTTTCCGCAACAAGCTGCTGCAGATATTTCTTGCTACTCAAGACCGTTGACCAGACCAGGATCTGAAAGATATTTGCAAAGCGCTGGTTGGCGGCGATTGGATTTAAACGGTTGCGAAGCAAGCCCCAGCCCGAGATTTTCTCATGGGCGCTAAGTGTCAAATCCCCAGCGCCTCCGCCCCCCACATCGACCGCGATGACCGTGCCGCCCCGGCACATGTTCTGCATGATATCCATGGGTACGTTGTTGACGAGACCCCCGTCCACGAGCAGCTGCTCATCTGCTTGAACCGGCGGGAAGACGCCGGGCAATGAGCAGCTGGCACGGATTCTCTGCCAGAGCGGGCCACGATCGTGCATTATCATTTGACCCTCGCTGAGGCTAGAGGAGACACAGTAGTACGGAAGCCAGAGATCCGAGATATCCACCTCCTTGAAAAGCTGCTTCAAGATGCTATCAAGCTTGTGCCCGCGGAGAAAGGAGATCATCGGAAAATCCAGATCCATTACCGCGCGCGAGTCGGTGAAGATCTCACTGGCCATTTCGAGAATGCGTTTCGGCGACCAGCCCCTGGCGTAAAAGGCGGCCATAACCGACCCCATACTGGTGCCACCGATGGCATCGATCGGGATTCCTGATTCTTCCAGAGCCTGAAGTACCCCAATGTGGGCCAGCCCGCGAGCGCCACCCCCCCCGAGCACCACACCTATGGCCCGTTCGCTCATCCGGCGTGCCGCACGCTGGAAGTCGGTCGCGTTTCCCAGCCGCACATGGTGGTGGCGCCGACGGCATTTGAGCTCCATCCACGGGCGAGTCCCCCGGGGCAGTTCGATGCCCTGGTCTTGGATCAGGAGCAGGTCTACCTTCAACGCAGCCCCTGCCACGATGCGGTCAGCGAAATATCCATCTATCCGTTCAACCTCATCGGTCGCCTCGGCTCCCGCCACGATTACGATCCGATCCGTCTGTTTGAGGCACCAACGGGTCCATTCGGTATCCGTGGGATCGCAGACAAACAGCAGAAAGCGGCCTTGCGCCTCCTTTGCTTCGCACCACCTGACGAGCTGATCACGCACGCTTTCGAACGCAGTGGCTTCAGAGACTTCCCGTCCGAATTTTTCCTGCAACCGTCGGCTGTCGATCAGAGAGCCCGGACCGGCGATATCCCCAAGCGCCTGCAATAGCGCATCGGCTACTTCACGCATTCGCGGATCCTCTCTGGTTGGCAGCAGGGCAAAAGACAGCGGCCGGGACTTGACGGCACTGATACCGTGTGAGCGCTTCATTCCATAAATCGCGTATTGCGAGTTGGCCACGATCAGCTCAGGATTTGCAGCCATAACCTGCAGTAGTTCCGATCCTCGGAGACGTATCAGCTTGGTATCCCGGACGGCAAAGATGTCGCCCTCGGCCGTTGTTCGCGTCAACGCCAAATGCCAAACAGCGATTTCTCCGCGGCCGGCCTCCAGGGTAAACGCTTCACCCACAACAATACGGATTCTTCCGTATTCAACGACGAGGACATAATCGGGTGTATCTCCGAAGCGGATGATTTGCGTCCCGGCCGGAACGAAGACACGCTCTGCGATGTCTGCAAGCGCCTGGTATGCTTTGTCCGACAGACCGGAAAAAGGCTCGTAGGATGAGAAGATCTCCTGGAGCTCCCTGGCGCTGACCGCCTCCGGGCTGAACCTGGGGGTTTTGTTTTTTTCCTTTGACAGTTCCATATTCGCTCCGAAAACCTTCATCAATCTATTTGCGAAACGGACAATCAAACGTATGGTTTTCAATTTTGCTTGTCAAGGACGCGGCATCATTGTCTTTATCGGAGAGTTCGGTCTCAATTTCACCATCCCGCACCCACGTGATGGCCCTTCGTTTTTCCTGTTTTAAAAAAGACACGATAAAACATTTTCGCAGGGATGTGCCGTCCATATTCTCCTTCCGCGATTCGAGATGCTTTCAGGGTGCAACCGATGTGCGCTGCACCGCCAGCATGGTAACATCATCGCCGCGGGCGGCGATATCAATAAATGCAAATAAATTGGTTTTGACACGCTCGATGGTTTCAGAAGCGGACTTAAATGGCTGGCTCAGCAAAGATTGCAAGCGATCCCGGGTATACAATTCTCCTTCCGGCGAGCGTGCGTCTGTTACCCCGTCAGTGTAACCGACCAGAAGATCGCCCCGGTCAAGCTGAATTTCCTGAGCCTTGAATGTGATATCGGGCATCAAGCCCACCGCCGGACCGGTGGGTTTCAAGCGGGTTTTAATATTGCCGTCATTAATGATATAGAGCGGTTCATGACCGCCGTTGACATATGAGAGGACGCCTGTCGCCGGATTCAGCACCCCGAAAAACAAAGTGGCGAACATGCATTCGCGGCCATGGATATGCGCAATGTAGTTATTGGTTGCTGAAACAGCCTCCAGGCGGGCCCTGGGGTCATTTCCCGGTGGCGATATCGTTTCGCTGTGCTCGCTGTCGCTGGTCGGTTGGATTTGGATGAGATCCGGTCCGGCGCAGTGAATGGCCTGTTCGGCAAATACCCTTATGAGACTGCGAAACAGTGCCATATATAAAGCCGATCCCACGCCCTTGTCGCACACATCGGCAATCACCAATCCCACATTTCCGTCCGGTAGCATGAAGACATCATAGAAATCACCGCTCACCTGCCCGGCCGGGTAAAAACAGGTGGCGATTTCCCAGTCGGGCAGACTCGGAATTTGACTGGGCAAAAATTCGCGTTGAATCTCACGGCCTTTTTCCAGTTCAAACTCAATCTTTTTGACACTCTCCCATTCCCGCAGTCCTTCGACCATTTGATTAAAATTGCTCGATAGCTCGCCGATTTCATCACCGGAACTAACCGGCGCCAGTTGGGTCAGATCCCCTTTGGCAACATTGGTGGAGATTTCCGAAAGGTTTTTTATTGGTCGGGCGATCTTGCGGGCAAAATAATACCCCAGAAAACGGGAGAGCACCAGTGCCATAATGAAAATGAGAACAATCCACTTGGCCTCCCTTTTCATAATACCGGCGATACTTTCACTATCGATACCGATTTTAAGAAAGTAAGTGTTGCGGTCGGCTTCTCCGGTGACATTGACAAA
>CAZJHF010000025.1:0-9652 GCA_964545505.1 uncultured Desulfobacterales bacterium
TTTCTACTTCTGCGTTGACAATCTCAACGACCTTGTTGCGATTGCCGTCGATGACTGCCTGGGTCAGTTCGGGAAAATCAGACATACCAGTTCCTCCTTGAATGTTTAACGCTTTAGGCAAGCGGATATTTTCCATGCTGATGGGTGGCATCCACCCAGGCCTTAAAATTTTCCTGCGGGGTGGCCGGCAATACCTGACAGCTGGGCGCCATCATCACCCCCAGCCCATCACCAATCTGAGAGATCTGATCTTTGACCTGTGCATCTATGGCCTCAGACGGCCCTTTGACAATGTCCGCCCCGTCGGTAATGATACAGGCCGGCACCCCTAATTTGTCGATGACCTCGGTTTTGATCCAATCCGGCGCATTGTACTCATCAAAATGAAAACCTTCCACACCGGCTTCTTTGACCAGCAACTCTAAATATTCATAGGCCTTGGGGGTCGTCATATCCCCGTGAATGTGCAACCAGGTGGCCTGGCCATAATTTTTTTTGACCGCCTCAACCAGCTTGGCGATACAGGGCAGGTTAAATTGAATGCACATCTTGGGGCTGAGCATCAAGGTGCCCATGGTCTCGGCGGTGAAACATACCGAGTTGCAGCCGGCCTCATACTGGGCGCCAATCCAGTTGATGGCCCACTCGGTGGCCAGATCACACATCTCGCTAACCCAATCCGGATCATCATAGGTGTCTTCTAAAAAGGCCTCATTGGGCCGAAATAAAAACATGGCTGCAGTGGTGCCTACATAATACATGGGTACCAGCGGCATCTGATCGCCAACCGCGGCCGATACGTTTTTTATCACCTCCAGACAACCGGCCATGCGCGGGTCGGTTTTACTGACATCGTATTGCGCCATCAGCTTCTGTACCCGCGCCCAGTCATCTTTGCTCTTAACAGGCTGATCCTCAGTGGTGCCGGCAGCTAAACCAAATTTTTCCGGAATCATAATGTTGCCGCCCAGCGGCGGGACCCCGAAACCATAATCCACATAGGAGGGGATGGCCACGTCATAATCGACTTCTTTAATACTGGCCAATACCGCTTCGGTGACTTTGTCAGCATCATACCAATCATGGCCGGTGACATCGGGCAGTAAGTACCCGTGACTGTAAAGCATCTGTGACATCACCCGCGGCCACACCGGCATGTAATCCGGCGCCTGACGCTGCCTTACCGCATCAAATCGTTCCTTTTTGTTCATTCAATCCTCCTTCCGGTATAAATTATGCTGGGCATGTGTATGTATGATGAAACTGATTTTTGCTGAAACCATCAAATGTCGATGGTCGTAAAATCATCCGGCACGTGAACCTCGCCGTCATAATGTTTGAGGATGAGTGCTTTAAATTCATCCCTATTTTGTTCATATTCAGTGGGCCAGTGGACGACTGCGATGCGTTTTACCCCGGCTTCATTGGCCGCCCGGCCCAGATCTTCCGGTGCGATATGAAAAGAATGGGGTTCCACTACAACGACCGTACTCAGAAAAAGGTCTGCCCCCCGGGCTAAATCGATGACCGGCTTTGTAAAGCTGGATTCACCGTTGTAAAAGAGAGAACGGCCGTCACGCTCGATGCGATAGGCATGCGCCTCGGAGGGATGTTCTCCGCGAACGGTGCGCAGATCGCCAAAACTTTCCGATTCCCCCAATTCTTTGAATATGAGATTGTAACCTCTTTTTTGATCATCGGCCACGGGCAGCTCACACAGATTCATCAGGCCTCGAGTGGCTTCTCGAATTCCAGCCGGCCCGATGATTTCAAGCGGTTCAGTGCGGTTGCGCACGTTCATCATATCGAAAAGCACATGCACGATGCCGATGAAATGATCTGAGTGCAAATGAGAAATCAAAATTCGCCGGATGGCGTTTAAATCAACACCGTAAGCATTGATATTTCGTAAAGCACCATCGCCCACTTCTAAAAGCGTGTCGTTATCAATCAACATTGACAGCATGCCGCGCGAGCCGGTTACCTTCAGTCCCATACCGGGTACCAGGCCAGCTGTCCCGAGAAACGTAATTTTCATTTGCGCTTTATCCTTTTAACAGGTTGATTCTTAGCCGATTAGAAAAATCAAATATGAATAGATGCAAAAGGTCCCAACATCAAATTACTCGGAATCGTAAAATAAAAGATATGAGATTAATCCCCCCCGGGGGTGTTGTTTGTATACTTGATTCAGGTTTTTCTATATAGAACGCGATGGGCACTGAATCTTTACCATTGTCTCTGCAATACACATACCAAGACCCGCTCGGCAGGGATTTTTTGCGACATCAAATACCGCATGTTTAAGATATCAAAAATATTTAATAAAATAGAATGATTAAAAAATATTTTATCTCAAATATGTTTCCATCTGATCGCTATCAGATGCAGGTATCGATGTCCCAGTAAATGAAACGTTTCATAAGGGAATCGGTATGAAACAAATTGATTCACATGAAACAATCTGTATCCATAATTGAGGGATCCTCGAAAATGCTAATGTCAAGGGGTGACGGGCGATCGGCACATGCCGAGTTGGATTTGGGGCAGCTGGTTTTGTCGGTTTGATGCACGGGTGAAAAACTAGTAAGGCTAGGTTTTTAAATAAAAGAGGGCACCCACACCAGAGTACCCTCTTTGAATTCATATATTATGCATTTACGCGATCGCGCTTATTTTTCGAACCAATCCTTATCCGTATAGGTTCCCATCCAGTTACCTTTATAATCTTCGTATTTCTCACCCTTGCCTTTTTTCTCCTGAAAAGCTTCATAGGTTTCCCAGCCATACATGCCATCCGGCCAGCGGGGCTCATGCTCGACGAATCGTGGGATCGGATAGCGCCAGCCGGCTTTGTACATATGCTCAAAACCTTTGACCAGCGGTTCGAGATAGGAAACCGGCAGGATAAACCACATGTCATCGTCACTGTCGCCTGTAAAGCGGTATTCACCAAAAGTCGGGATGACATAGGTGGGTTTGCCGGTGTTGACCGTCGGTGCAATTCCCCAGCAGCAAAGCCCGCCCCGGCCACTGTTCTCGGCCACAATTTTTTCGGCGGTTTGATCACAGATACCCTCGATGACGCGGTTCATGCGGGCCGCATTTAAACTCAACAGTATCAGATCGGGTTCGACCTTGGTCCATCCCAGCGGTGACATCACAACACCGATGTAGCCCTTATCGGTGGAAACTGCCGGTTTATCCAGTTCAAATTTTTTGGCAATTTTAAGGTCCGGAACCAATCGGGGGTAAATGGCCGTTCCATCTTGCATATAAGGGGGTTTTTCAGCCCACCCGTGGGCACAGGACCCTTCCAGGCAATAATTATCCTCAGTCAAGAGGGCATGGGTCCTGCCGGTGGTTTTGGTCAGATGCAGGCACTGGCAAATTAAAAGGCGGGTTTTATAGTTTTTTAACGGCCGTAAGGCTTTTTCAGGTATTTCGCTTTCATCCTTGATCAATTTGTAGGCGACTGGGAAGGTATTGGGTCTTAAAAATCGATCCATAATTTCACCCATTTTGTGATATTTTTCTAGTGACATCGTTGCAACTCCTTTTTCTGTTAGATAGTTGGATCAGATACGAGATGTGGTAAGGGTTGGTGGAAGATTTTCGGACGGTCATCGCTTGACATGCAATAATATCACCTCCTCGAAATAAACGTTAATTCTTTAGCGTGTATCTATAGATGTGTTGTCGATGCTGGTTGTCTGGCACACATACCACGCTGTAGCAATACCGTCAAGTCAATTCCGAGCAATCTCCCGCTGAAAGCTAGTATTATTCAAAGGTTTTTTCAAATGGCGATGTTTTACGCAGTGATTTTTCAAATGTATTGGGCGGCACCCAGATGATCTGGGGATTAATTTTTATACTATGGCTGCAGGCCGACTTGATTTCTTTTTCCAATGCGGTCAGCTGATTCTGCGCCATTCCTTCGGCATACTCAACTTTAATTTTCAACGGTGGTACGACCCGAGGTGGATTTTCGTCCAGAACAATTTTCATGGCACCGGTGACGCGCGGGAAAAATGAATTAACAATTTCCTGAATGGCCGCCGGATAGACATTGGAGCCTTTGACGATGAGCATATCATCCGATCGCCCAACAAATTTCAACCGTTTACCGGGAAAACCGCACTCAGGACAGTCATCGGCAATGACCTGGACAATGTCTCCATAGGCATACTTAATAATCGGACAGGCATCCCGATCAAGAGAGGTATGCACCGCTTCACCGATGGCGCCGTCAACGCTGTCGATGGGTTCGCGTGTAGAGGGATCGATCAGATCATCCTGAAACAAATTATAATCCGGTGCATAGCAATGCAGACCATGGTATTTGTCTGAATTACAGGAAAGGCCAAATCCCAATCCCCCCGGCGCCCAGTAATCATACACGCGGGCGCCGTAGGCTGTTTCCAGGCGTTCCTTTACTTCCGGTATACCGGGCCCCGGTTCGCCGCAAAGTAATAGAGAATTAAACCCCAGTTGGCCCACTTCTTTGCCGATACTGTTTGGTGCTCTGTTAATCATAAATTCAGCCAGAGACGGTGTTGTGGCAAAAGAAACCGGTTTGGTCAATTGAGCAAATTGTAAAATGGCATCAGCTCCGCCGCGGACATCCACATCGATAGGCAAAGCGCCCATTTTTCGAATCCCCCACAGCAGCATGCTGGTGGCATAAACACCCAGAGCGTAGGCAAACAACACGCGGTCCCCCGGTTTAATATTTGCGGCCTGGAACATAAATGCCCACAGGTCGGCCACCGGCCCATTTATATCCCGTTTTGAAAAGGTATAGGTAAATGTCGGCGTGCCACTGGTTCCTGAAGTCGTTGACGTCAGTTCCAGCGAGTCCAGCGGCGCACAAAGATGCATTCCAAAAGGATGCCCGAAGCGTTCCAGGGATTCGGCCCCACTTTCACGCTCATCCTGTTTGGTCATCATGATGGGTAATTTGCGGAAATCTTCCAGTGTCTTTATATCTTCAGGAATTGCGCCGCAATTCTGGAATTTTTTATGATAGTATTCGGAATTTTCATAACAGTACGCTAATTGCCGGCGCAGCTTTTTTTCCTGATAATCTTTGATTTGCTCGGCGGACATCTGATTTAATTTTTCAGTAGCAAACCTCATTGCGAACTTCCTCCTATTATTTTTGAATACCGGATCCTGATCGTAGATCACGATATTAACTGAATTTTGCACGAGTCGGAGGTTTTCATGTGCAAGGACCTTAAGGACGAAGCTATCCCGCTAAAAGCGGGATGCTTCGGCCTTAACCCGCCCGCCTCGCCTGAGCGGCTTGCGATGGCGGGCAGGTAACGCAGCAGATGGAAGCCTCCGGCTCGCCGCATTGTCTCAAGGGTGAAAAGTAATGAGATATAATGACTTTCATCCGTTTTAGCTGATCGGTATTTTAGTTTACTTCGCTGTTTTGTTTAATTTATGGTTATTAAATAGAATTTCAAAATTTCTCATTAATTTTCATGCAAAACTCAATTATTAATTGCCCATCATAGTCTCCGGCAGCCAGGTGGACAGCCCGGGAAAAATAATTAAAATTGTCAGCGTGAACACATCCATCACAATAAAGGGAATGACGCCAAAAACAAGATCTCTAAAATTGGCGTCTTTTCCGGCACCGCTCATCACGGCATAAAGATTCAAACCGACCGGGGGGGTGATAACGGAGATTTCAATCACTTTAACAAAAATAATGCCAAACCAGATGGGATTGATGCCATACTGCATAATGACCGGGAATACAAAGGGCAGGGTGATAATCATCATGGAGGCGGTGTCCAGATAGCATCCCATAATGATGTACATCAGGCTGAAAGCGGCCATGATGCCGGCGGCGGTGTGGATATGGGTGGAGACAAATTGTGTAAACTCGGTCACGACGCCGGTAATCACCAGCAGCCGTGAGAAAATCAAGCCGCCGATTAAGATCGTAAATATGGTGCATGCCACCGCAGCCGAGTTACGCAGACCCTCCATCAGCCAGCCTTTTTTCGGCCCGAGTTTGAACAGCGCAATAACAAATGTTCCGAAGGCACCCACTGCGCCGGCGCCAGAAGGCGGAAACAGTCCAGAATAAATTCCACCCAGCACCAGCAGGATGAGAAGCACGATTCCCCAGATGCCCTTAAGGGATTTCATTTTATCCATTAAACTGAAACGTTCTTCGGGTATGGCCGGTGCCAGGGAAGGTTTGAAGCGCACCAGCGTAAGAATCAGGATGGCGTAAAGAATGGCTGAGATAATGCCTGGAATGACGCCGGCCAGCAGAAGTTTACCGATGGATTGCTCGGTGATGATGGCGTAGATAACCATCGTTAGACTGGGGGGAATCATGGCGGCAAATGTTCCCGCGGCGCAGATGCAACCCAGCGATAGCGATCTTGAATACTTATATTTTAGCATCTCCGGCAGCGCCAGACGGGTGAAAACTACCGAGTTGACCACCGTCGATCCGGAAGCGGCCGCAAATCCAGCCGAGCCGGCAATCACCGCCAGATACAGACCGCCACGCAACCGGCTCAGCCACATATTGGCGGCTCGAAACAGATCCATGGTCAGACCGGCCGACGCCGCCAGGGTGCCCATCAGCACAAAGAGCGGCAAGACCGCCCAGGAATAATTGGCAACAACGCTGTAAGGAAGGGTTTGCACGATGGAAAGTGCAAAATTGGGCCCCAGGGTAAACATTAATCCAAAAAAGCCGGAAATACCCAGGGATACGGCGACCGGAACCCCACAGCCTAATAGAATAAGCAGTCCGATAACGGATGCGATGCCAACTTGAAACGGATCCATGAACTATTTCCAAATGAGGTTTAAGGCTTATGTCGTATGGTCGGCCTCAGGGTTGAAAATATTTTTAAAGGCCATCACCAGATCTCGCAAGCATTGCAGGGTCATCAGCGTTAGCCCTAAGGCCAGTAATAGCTTGGCGGGATATACCGGAAAGGCAATGAGACCGGACTCATACTCCCCGACTTTTAGACTTGCGATGCCAAATCGCCAACCCTGCCAGGTCAAAAGAAAGAAAAAGAGGGTTGATAAAAAATAACTAAAGGCCTCAAACTTTAGCTGAAGTCTGGGACTCATTCTGGAGGTAAACAATTCGACTCTGATGTGGCCGCGGACCTGCTGATTATAGGCAATCGCCAAAAAAGTGCTAACGACCATCAAGGCCTCGGTGGCTTCGAAGGTCCCGGGCACAGGCATGTTAAACACCTTTCCCAGAAACACATCCAGGGCCCCCATAATCATCATGAGCAACAGTGCGATACCCGACACCACCGCACCGATTTCATTAACTCGGTCCAACAGGTTTTTCTTTTTATTCGCTGTCATACCGGTCTCTGAAGCAAACAGGGGAGAAGTGATGAATTCTCCCCTGTTTGATCAAGTTTATTATCATTTACGGGCAATTGATCCAGCTGCGCAGATCCTTCCAGAGTTCCACGGTCTGTTTGGCTTCAGCACCCTTGCCCTGCTTCTCCATCTTTTTGATCCAGTCTCCGTAAAAGTCCGGGTTTGCTTTTTGCCATTTGGCCAATTCGGCAGCCGGGAATGCAGAAAACTTTACCCCTTTACCATTCAGGAATTCTCTGGCAGCAATGCCGGCCTCGGCGGTCTTGGTGAGTTCCAGTTTACGTGCTCTTTCGGCAACATCCATAATGATTTGTTGATGTTTGGCAGAAAGCTTATCCCAGGACTTCTGGCTGAAAAATACCCCCCAGGCGGGGCCTTCCCACATGACCACTTCAGTTACGTATTTGGCGACTTCATAGATTTTATAGGTCTGGATGAAGTCCACTGAAAAGGGGCAGCCGTCAATGACGCCGCGTTGCAGATTTTCGTAAAGTTCGGGTAAAAATATGGTTACAGGTGTACCACCGGCGGCTTTTACCAGACGGGGCATATCCTCGCCCCAGGTACGGATTTTTTTACCTTTGAGATCATCCAGCGTGTTGACCGGTTCGCGGGTGACCAGCAGGTAAGGGTTGAGCAGGTGAAAAAAGATTGGAACCACCTTGTTGCGTTTGGCCTCTTCCTGAAAGGCCGGAATTTTTTCCATAAACGCTTTCATCAGCGCGCTGGATTGACAAATGTTATCCATGGCCATGGGCAGCGAGTTCGGTGCTGCATAAAAGGGTAGCTGGGCCGGGAAATAGCCTGCTGACATGCCGGCAGCATCGATGGCGCCGTTGCTGAGCAGTGTCAGGTTCTCTTTGGCGGCCCCCAGCGCATTGGACCAAAAGATTTGAATTTCAATTTCGCCGCCGGTGGCTTTCTTGACTTCATCAACAAACCATTGATCGATCTTGGATCCGGCAGCGGCCGCCGGGAATTGGTGATTCATTCGTAAAACGGTTTTGGCGGCAGCATTGCCGCAGATCATAAAAACCATCAGTGCCATAATTGCTATGCATGAAAAAAGTTTAAATTTCTTCATCACCAGCCTCCTTAATTAATCGGATTAGTAGAAATAATTGCTGCAGCAAAGGTGGAGAAATCCTGGCTGCAGCACCCCTCCAATGGTTATGATAAATCCTGTTTGAGCGCGTGCAATAGAAATGGCGTGGTAACTCCAGGGTTGCATGATTACGGATTTTCGATTTGCTGGAAAATGGCAAGCCCGCGTCGCCCGGGTTGCGTTTGTTTTATCGATCTTCGCTTATTATCAGCAATGAGCAAAACACATACCAGAATGGTCGGAAACTAAAAATGCTGCTGACCGCTGGTTGCCTTTAGACTTTATGGGTTTTTATAATGACTAAATTCAACTGGTTAATAATGGATCTGGGTTTCAAAAAAATATTTCTAAATCCCATAGTGATCATTGGCAAGTGTGTTTTAGCAGTCAGGCTTTAACAGATTGTTTCATTAGAAAAAATATTTGCAACAAAATGTAAAATCTGAAACAGGATGTGATCATACTGTAAAAACAATGGTAAGGTTCGTGTCGGTCTGAAAATCAAACCACTCTGGGCCAAGCAACCCGATATAATTTTAGAATCTGGCTGAAAAGAACGCAACCGGACAATGACAGACAAACAGATTAAGCTGCATTTCCCATTTTTTTAACAAGAAATTGCATACAGTCGATGCATTTTTGCATCCATTTGCCCTCTTCGATGTATTCCTGCATCTCCTCATCGTAGTCCGTATAACTGAAGGGATCGAAACCCAGGACATCCTGGCAGTTGCAGGCATTAAATTCGGTTTCAAAGCTTTGAAATAAGGTTTTAACTCTTTTTTGATATGCTTTTTTATACGACTCCTTGATTTCGGTATCCTTTAGTGCCTCATCATACACAAATGGGTCGAAATCGATGGGATGCAGGGATTTTCCTTCGCTCGTCTCCTCCAGGTGTTGATTAAAGATGTGGTTTACACGTTCGATCGATTTCTTAAGATCAGAAGGTTGCGATGAATCGGCTTCCATTTGGCTGATGACATCCAGATAAATAGCCATTGCGCCTGCGGCCAGCGCTTTGCATAAAAAACGATCGGCATCCGGGTTTTCAGCATAAAATTCAGCAAAATCCCACTTTTCCGGGGGCAGCTTTAAAATTTCCTGCAGGATCAACAAAACCGCTTTATCACAATTTGTTCCCGTATTATACAG
>CAZJHF010000025.1:9752-18199 GCA_964545505.1 uncultured Desulfobacterales bacterium
AGCTGTTGGATGTCAATTTTGATATTCGGAAAGCATTTCTTCAAAGTCAGCGACCGACGTAAAATCGCCCTCAACTCTGAGTTCACCATTTATTTTTACTGAAGGAAAACTGTCAAGGCCTTCCGTTTTGTGCACCACAGGATCGTCATAGGCCTCTACCTGCACGTCCAATCCCATTTGGGTGACGGCTTTTCTTAGACTTTTTTCAACAGCAATCGACCGGACACAGCCCCGGGTATAAATTTGAATTTGTTCAATCATTTCTTGTTGCTCCTTTTATTGAGGTGCTGTCATAAATTTATATTTTAAGCTGCGAGTAGACCCTTAGCCAACGCTACAGCAGCTGCGGCGTCTTCGGCCATGCCGTTGGCACCGATTTCATCAGAAAATTCCTGGGTGACCGGCGCTCCACCGACCATGATCTTGACGCGATCGCGCAGTCCGGCTTCCTCAACGGCCTTGATCACCACCGGCATCTCATCTAAGGTGGGGGTGATCAACGCCGACATGCCCAGCAGCACGACAGCTTCTTTTTCCTTAAGCGCCTCGATAAAAGCCGCGGTCTTCACCGATACGCCTAAATCGTTGACTGTAAAACCGCTGCCTTTGAGTAGCATGGCCACCAGGTTTTTGCCGATATCGTGAATGTCGCCATCCACTGAACCGATAACGACATAACCGATCGTCTCTGCACCGCCGCCTTCAGCCAGCAGTGGCTCTAATATATCTAAGCCAAACTGCATTGCTTTAGCCGAACGCAATACCTCCGGAATAAAATACTCACCTTCTTGCATCAAATTGCCGACTTCCAGCATGCCCGGGATCATAAAATCCGATAACAGTGCCTGGGGGGCGACGCCTTGGTCCAACTCGGCGTTGACAATCTCCACTACCTTGTTGCGATTGCCGTCGATGACCGCCTGGGTTAGTTCGGGAAAATCAGACATAACCAATTCCTCCTTAAGTGTTTACCTGAATCATGCATGAAAATTAATGAGAAGTTAAGATTATATTAAATGACAGCCAGCTAATAAATTATAGAAGTAAAACAAAATACCGATCAGGCATGATGGATGTAAATCATTTTATCTCATTACTTTTCACCCGATGGGCGAGCCGCAGGCTTCCATCTGCTGCGTTATTAAGGCCGAAGCATCCCGCTTTTAGCGGGATAGCCTCGCCCTTAAGTGCCTTGCATATGGAAACCTCCGACTCGTGCAAAATTCAGTTGTTAGCGCTTTGGGCAAATGGATATTTTCCATACTCGTGCGCGATATCGATCCAGGCCTTAAGGTGTTCATTGGGTGTAGAAGGCAGCACCTGACCGGTGGGCACAAATATGACGCCACCACCCGGAGCGGCGATATCGAGGGATTTTTTGGCTTCCACAGCAATTGTTTCAACCGGTCCTTTGTCCAGAAATCCACCTTTAAACGGCAGCCCGCCGGCCACGCCCATTTTGTCTTTGACCACTTCCTTGATCCAGGTGGCATCGTGGGCCTTGTCCAGATGCAATCCCACGATATTGGCATCTTTTGTCAACTTCTCGAGCCATGCCTGTGACTTGGGTCGCGTCATATTCCCGTGGACATGATAAAACGTTTTTTGACCGAACTCTTTTTCGACCATTTCGCTCATCTCGATGACATAGGGCGTAATAAAGCGTTCGGCCATCTGCGGGGATATCAGTTCGGTTCCCCAGAAATCCGCCAGATACAGCCAACTATTGGCCCCGGCTTCGTACTGAGCGCGAATCCAGTCCATGGCAAAATCTGATGCCCGCCGGCACATGTCATCCACCCATTCAGGCTCCTCCATGCAGGCTTCCATTAAGCCGCCCACCTCCATCAGGATTAAACTGACCACGCAGATGCCCGTATAATAGGCCGGCGTAACGGGTGTATGATCACCTACGGCAGTGGAAACATATTTGATGGATTCCAACGCGCCACGCATCCGCGGATCCTTGAGGGGATCCAGTGGAAATTGTTTTTTGACGGTATCCCAATCCGCTTTGGACTCCACCGGATGTTTTAAGCACTGCACGCTCATGCCCCATTTTTCAGGTATATCCAGGACGCCGCCCAGCGCCGGGACGCCGAATCCCATATCATAATAACAGCCAAATGCGACGTCATAATCCATATATTCCAGGTTCCACAGAGCCGCCAGGGCAGATCTTTCGGCGTCATACCAATCCGGTCCGGTCACTTCCGGCAGTTTCCAGCCCATGGAATAGATCATCTGCGCTTGATTGCGCGGAAAGACCGGGACACAATCAGGCTCTTCTAAATTAAATACACATTCAATCCGTTCTTTTTTGGTTAACTTTTTCATCCCTTTTCCTCCCCATCT
Source organism: uncultured Desulfobacterales bacterium (assembly GCA_964545505.1). Lineage (GTDB taxonomy): Bacteria > Desulfobacterota > Desulfobacteria > Desulfobacterales > JAHEIW01 > JAHEIW01. The sequence continues at coordinate 12,108 of CAZJHF010000025.1, forward strand.
AAATTGATTAATCGAACATTAGAGGACATAAATTTTAGCGACCATCCAGACGGATGCGACAACCAACAGGGCAATAAAGCCGGCTTTGATGTATTTATCCGGAATATCAATGTGCAAATTGGCACCGATGAAGGCCCCGCAAATCGCGGCCACACCCAGGATAAGCGTTAAAGTCCATGGTGTCGTTCCTCTAACAGCATGGCCCAAAAATGAAGTGCCCGAGGACGTCAGCACGAGCATGGTGTTGGTGCCGATTGCAATCCTGATCGGAACGGCTCCGAGTATGATGCAAACCGGAATGATTAATCCGCAACCGGAAATACCGACCATCCCGGCGATAAAGGCGACAATTCCCACGGGCAACACGATCAGCAATAGGTTCATGTCATATTCTTCACCGTTTCCCATGCGTCGATGCCATACTCCTAATTTGCCGGGTCTGCCGGGAACGCCTTTGCCTTTCCACATAAAATAAGCCGATATGAGCAGTAACACTGCAAAAGTGCCTTTCAGGTAAATCGCCTGGACCTTAAACGAAAAGTAGCCCCCCATAAATGCAAATAAACCAACGATTACGGCCAGGGCAAAAGCCAAGGGCCAGTCCACCAGTTTGTGTTTGGTTCCGTAGACGGCCAGCATGGTGGCGCCCTGGACAAAAATGCAGAACAAACTGATGGTGGCAATATCAAAGTAGGGCAACATGGTTAAGACCGTAATTAATACCGGGAGTTTGAATTCACCGCCGCCTCTGCCAAAAATGGAAAACAAAGCGGAAATGCCAATCATGGCAATGATCGTGATGATAAATTTTGCGACGGTAAATCCTTCCAAACCAAACATGTGTTTACCTCCCCGGGGGTTTTTCATGCACTCGTAATACGGCCCGTATATTTAACCTTTGTGTGATAAAATCGGTCATCTCTGTTTTGTCTTATAAAAGCTGTTCCTTTAGACCATGGATGAAGCCATCTGCTCAGCATTAATATCATCCGAGTCGATTAATTGGATCATGCGCGCGTAGCTCTTTTCCAGATGGTCGCTTAGGGCCGTATCTGCCTTTTCGATTTTTCCGGATTTTATGGCTGTCCAAATCGCACGGTGTTCTTCGACGGATTCGGTGCGTGCCATTGCTTTGCGCATATAAAAAATTTGTGCACAGTGGATGTTATTTCTGAGGATCTCGAAAATTGAAATCAGGCGCTTATTGTGGCATGTATCGATATAGTAGGCGTGAAAATTTACCGAATGTTTCAGATATGCCAAATTGTCATTGTCTGTGACCGCTTTTGCCATTTTTTGCAGTACCGCCTCCAAATCCTGGATCTCAGCCCCGGTAGCGTTACGGACAAATTTGCGCAGACAATACTGCTCAAGCAAAAGACGTATCTCGAATAAATCGGCTAAATCCGTTTTGGTGATCAGCGTAACGCGCACACCCGGGTTGGATGTGATTTGAACCAGACCCTGGGAAGCCAGGATGCGAAATGCCTCCCGGGTGGGTGTGCGACTGACATTGAGCTGTTTTGCAATCTCAATTTCGATGAGCCGATCACCAGGAAGGATTGTGCCTTCAAGTATGGATCTTTGAATGTGATCCGCAATCTGGTCCGCCATACTTTTTATTTTCGTAATCACGGCATACCTTAGTGAATGTATAAATATATAATGTATACAATAATAATTTTTTTACTGAATCCTATGCCCATTGTCAACGGGCGTTTTTAAAAGTTAGGTCTAATTAAATCAGATTATTTAAGAAATTAATTCTATTTGTCATAAATGCTAGTGTTTTTGTTTATTTTTAACTATTTTTATTAATTGCGGTTAAATCAATTACAACAATAATGCTAATTACAGGAAGGTACATTCTATGCTTTTATCTAAAATGGGCTTTAAACCAACACGATTTTGAAAAAAAGAGTTGACGATTCAACCCGGGCCCATTATATTACCGAATAGGAATATATAAGGAGTTTGCATGAAAGACTTTATAAAGGTCATGAAAGCGCTTTCCGACCCCAATCGGATTAAAATTATTAAAATTTTGCAGCATAAAATGATGTGTGTTTGCGAGCTGCGAGCCGCGCTGGACGTCGCCCAGCCAACAGTATCCAAACACCTAAAAATACTGGAAGAAGCTGGATTGGTGGACTATCAGAAGGATGGGCTGTGGGTGAATTATTTTCTGGCAGATGGGACACGCAGCCCCTATGCCGCCAGTTTACTCGGTAATATTAAGCATTGGCTGGAAGATGACCCTGCGGTAACGGAATTGAACAAAAAAGTGCCTTTTCTGAATCGATCTGAATTGTGCTGAACATATATTTTTTTAATTTAATATAGACAAATATGCATATATAAATTTGAAGAGAACCCAAATTTATAGCAGAAATTTTTAAATAGCGGGCGATCGCTGAAATTTAATAGTGTGCAGGAGGCATTTTAATGAGTGAAACTATCGTCATAGCCGGCAGTGAAACGGCTGCAGAACCGTCTTTAGATCAAGAAACCAAACAGCCGCCAAGTTTGGTAAATTGGAGGGATATTTGGAAACCGCTGGGTATCATCGTCGGCGTTTTTATAGTCATCTTCTGGTTGCCGATTGACAGCAGTCGATTTAGCAGTGCGGTTATCGAATCGCTGGCATTGGCCAAATGGTATGCCCGCGAGCATGTGATTTTATGCCTGATTCCGGCCTTTTTCATCGCCGGCGCCATAGCCTGTTTCGTTTCGCAGGCGGCGGTCATGAAATATTTGGGCAGTAGTGCCAAAAAGGTATTGGCTTACGGCGTCGCTTCGGTTTCCGGCACCATCCTGGCCGTTTGTTCATGCACCGTCTTACCACTTTTCGCCAGCATCTGGAAAAGAGGGGCCGGCCTGGGCCCGGCGATTGCATTTCTTTATTCGGGTCCGGCCATCAATGTTTTGGCGATTGTGCTGACCGCGCGGGTGCTGGGTGTTGAAATTGGCGCAGCCCGGGCGATTGGCGCTGTCGTATTCAGCATTGTTATCGGGCTGATCATGCACTTTTTATTCAGGAAAGAAGAAGAGGCCAAGGTCCAAGCCGTCTTGCATATGCCCGACGACGAAGGCGAAAGGCCTCTGTGGCAAACCGTGATTTATTTTGCCGTCATGGTGGCTATTCTGGTTTTTGCCACCTGGGGAGAGACCGGCGAATCCAGCGGATTTTACCATGCGATTTACAAAGTGAAATGGCCGCTAACCGGATTTTTTGCCGCACTGCTGGGTGTGCTGTTTGTGCTGTGGTTTAAGGTAAAGTTGTATAAGGTCATTCTGGCCGCCATCATCATACTGGCTTTTGCCATGATTGTTCCGGATCAACCTTTGCTCACCTTTACAGTTGGAATCATGGCATTGGTCGTCCTGACCACCACGACCCGGGGAGAAACCGAAGACTGGTTTCTGTCCACCTGGGATTTCACCAAGCAGATGATGCCGCTTTTACTTGCAGGCGTTTTAGTTGCCGGGTTGCTGTTGGGTCGGCCGGGATCAGAGGGGCTGATTTCGTCAAAGTGGGTCAGTGGATTGGTAGGCGGCAATTCGATATGGGCCAACCTGTTTGCTTCGGTCGTCGGGGCCTTTATGTATTTTGCAACGCTCACCGAAGTGCCGATTTTGCAAGGACTCATGGGCGCCGGAATGGGCAAGGGACCGGCGCTGGCATTGTTGCTGGCCGGGCCCGCTCTCAGCCTGCCGAACATGCTGGTGATCAGAAGCGTTCTGGGCACTAAAAAGACGGTTGCATTTATCGGTCTGGTCGTGGTGATGGCCACCATCAGCGGAATGACATTTGGCCATTTTTTTGCTTAAGGTCTCTACATTTCACTTAAACTGATAGGGCGCAAAGAGATCCAATAATGACATCGGATGACGTCACTCAAATTAAAGTTGGCAAAAACCGGATGGGAATTATCGGGCTGAAACAGATTCTATCCGAGATTGCCCAGGCATATACCGGAAGGCCGGACAATGAAATCGAGGCCGAACTTTTGAAACGGCTTTCAAAAAAAAATTATATTCCCGAACACGCTCGAACCGCCTATGGTCTGGCCTTTTTGAGAGAATTTAAGAAAAGCATCGGTCAGGCGGTTGAGGAATCCGACGCCAACCATCTGGAAATAAAGGTTCTGGGTCCGGGATGTTCGCGCTGTAATCAGCTCGAACAGGATATTATGGCGGTTATGAATGAGATGGATCTTGCCGGCAATATCGAACATGTTACCGATCTTATCGCCATTGGCGAATACGGTGTCATGGGGACCCCGGCGCTTATCCTCAACGGCAAGGTAATGGCAGTGGGTACCGTGCCGCCCAAAGCCAAGTTGAAAATCTGGTTAAAGAAAATATCTGGAAAATAATTTTTTATTTTAAAAGAAGGAGAGTTGACATGGATATTAAAGTACTCGGCCCGGGTTGTCAGCGCTGTGAACGGACCGCAGAGACTGTGAAAGAAGCAGTTGCTGAAGCTGGAGTTTCAGCCCAGATTGAAAAAGTAACCAACGCTATGGAGATTGCCGGCTATGGGGTTATGGGAACTCCGGCGGTTGTCATTGACGGGGAGGTCAAATGTGTCGGTAAAATTCCGGCAAAGGATGAAGTAAAAAGCTGGTTAAGCGAATAGTATATGAGTTAAAAAAATTGCTCTGTAAAAGACATGAAGATCTTTTGGACACATGTCTGCTTCGAGGCTTACTTGACACGAATGTGGTGACATTCATTTCTGGATGGCTAAAGAATTTCTGTGTGCTATGGCTTCACATGCTTTTCTATACTGGTAATGATAGCAAGGAGTGATCAATTGATGAACAACGGTGAAGTTTTGAACAATGACCGTAAAATGACCAGCGTTTTCGAGCGTTTTCTTTCTTTATGGGTAATTTTGTGCATCATCGCCGGCATCCTGCTCGGGAAAATTGCTCCGGGAGTGGCTCAATACCTCGATGGCTTGGCCATCTACGTTAAAGGGGCGCCGGTGGTATCGATCCCGATCGCCATCTGCCTGTTTTTCATGATGTATCCCATCATGGTCAAAATCGATTTCAGCGAGGTCATCAAGGCCGGCAAAAGCGGCAAGCCGGTGTTTTTAACCCTTTTTGTCAACTGGGCTATCAAACCGTTTACCATGTACGGGATTGCGATCTTTTTCCTCGGCACGCTGTTTTACAATTTTATTGGTCCTGATGCGGTGGATCTGGTCAAAATGCCTTTTGGCCTTGACCTGCCCGTGGGATCTGTCCACGGAGCAGGCACCGTGGTAGTGGTTGATGGAATTAAAATGCTGGAAGTGCCGTTGTGGCGCAGCTATCTGGCCGGCTGTATCCTTCTGGGAATTGCGCCGTGCACCGCTATGGTCTTAGTGTGGGGTTATCTGTCCCGTGGCAACGACGGATTAACGCTGATGATGGTAGCCATCAACTCACTGACCATGCTGCTGCTCTATGGTGTTCTAGGCGGATTTCTGCTGGGTGTTGGCCGCCTGCCGGTGCCCTGGCAGGCCTTGCTGTTGTCCATCGGCATTTACGTGGCTCTGCCGCTGGTGGCCGGCTATCTTTCCCGCAAGTGGATCATTTCCGCAAAAGGCGAAACCTGGTTTAAAGAAAAGTTTTTGCATGTTCTTACGCCGATTACGATTATTGCCCTTCTCATCACGCTGGTTTTGTTATTTTCTTTTAAAGGCGAGGTGATCATCAGCAATCCGTTGACCATCTTGTGGATTGCCATACCGCTGTTTATTCAGACCATGCTGATCTTTTGGCTGGGGTACAGCCTGGCGCGCCTGCTAAAACTGCGTTACGTTGATGCCGCACCGGCGGCAATGATCGGTGCGTCCAACCATTTTGAGGTGGCCATTGCCACTTCCACGATGCTCTTTGGCTTATCTTCAGGGGCGGCCCTGGCGACGGTGGTGGGAGTGCTGATCGAGGTGCCGGTAATGCTGATGCTGGTGAAGATCTGTCTGAAAACCACTCACTGGTTTAAGCTGGAAAAAGCGGACACCACTGCAGAGCAGGTGCCCGCTGAGTAACGCTTCATATGCAAAATTGCTGCAATATTCATCTTTTTGACCTATA